>NZ_JACBXC010001368.1 GCF_013870535.1 Streptomyces phytophilus
GTGCGCCGGCACCCCGTGGCCGGCCAGCTCCGCCAGCACCTCGAACGCCGCGCTGCCGTACTCCAGGTGCACCATCACCGGCGCCCCCGTGGCCCGGTGGGCGGCGCCGGCCGCCGCGAGCACCCGGTGCTCGAACGGGGTGATCGACCAGTACCCGGCGCCCGCCTTGACGATCCCGGCGCGCACGGCGGGCCCGGTCCGTACCGCCAGCTCCGCGTCCGCGTACATGCCGTCGGTCAGCTCGGCGGTGAAGAGCGCGGCCAGCTCGGCCTCGGCGAGTGCGAGCAGCGGGTGGCCGGGGGCGTAGTGGGGCTCGCGGTGGGCGCCGGTGGTGTGCACGACGTGCAGCCCCGTGGCCCGCGCGATGCGGGCGACGCCCGCCGGGTCGCGGCCCAGGCCCACCGGGGTCGCCTCGATCATCGCCGTGAAGCCGGCGGCGCGCAGGTACGCGGCCTCCTGCCCGCTGCGCACCTCGTCGTCCAGTTCGTCACCGGGGAGCAGCGGCGAGACCTGGAAGAGGTGCTCGTGGTAGTCGGTCCGCCCGAGCCGGTCGGCGGGGATGTCCCCGAGCACCGTGCGGACCGTCACCGTACGGCCTCGGCGGCGGCGGAGAGCCGGTCGACGGTCGCGGCGTCCAGCCTCAGGCCGAACACCTCCGCGATCACCTGGGACCAGCCGTGGATGAAATACCGCCAGCCGTCGACCACATCGAGGTCCCGCTCGGCGGCCCGGGCGCGCGCGGCGTGCAGGAACGGCAGCGCGCCGCGGTAGTTCAGCTCCCACACCACGGCCCCGCGCGGGTAGCGCGCCGCGGGCGACAGCGGCGAGCCGGGCCGGTCCTTGCCCAGGCCCGTGGCGTTGACGACGAGGGTGCCGGGGGGTGCCGCGGCGAGCAGGTCGTCGGCGTGCCCGCCGGTCACGACGGTACGCAGCCGGGCGGGGTCGGCGCCGCCGCGCCGGAGCACGTCGGCGAGTTCGGCGAGCCGGTCGGCGGAGCGGTCGGTGCAGACGATGCGGGCGGGGGCGTCGGGGCGGCGGGCCAGGTAGTAGCTGATCGCGGTGCCGGCACCGCCGGCGCCCAGGCAGAGCAGCTCGCCACCGGTGGCGGCGAAGTGCCCCGGCGCGAGGAACTCCTCGATGGCCAGGCCCGCGGTCAGCGGGTCCTTGGCGTGACCGACGAAGCGGCCGTCCCGCTTGGAGACGGAGGAGACCTCGCCGCACAGCCTGGCGAAGTCGTCCAGCTCGTCGAAGAGGTCGGCGGCGGCCCGGTACACGCCTATCTTGTGCGTGGTGATCAGCGCGCCGAGCAGCAGCGGGTCGCGCCGGATCCGCTCGGCCACCGCCCGGTAGCGGGCGGGTTCCGCGTCCGGCGGCAGGTCGAAGCCGACGAGCCGGGCGGTGGGCAGGCCGAGGAGGCGGGCCCACTCGGGGAAGATCCGCATGATGGACGACTCGCCGGTGCTGACGCCGACGAAGGCCATGGCCGCCGTGTCCGCGGCGGTGGCGGCGGCGGCCTCGGTCTCCGCGCTCAACGGACCGCCTC
>NZ_JACBXC010001369.1 GCF_013870535.1 Streptomyces phytophilus
TTGCCCGGCCACCGGCGTTCGGGCGGGTCGGGCCGCCGCACCGTCGACGGTCTGGTCGTACGCGGCCGGGAGGCGCTAGGTTCCCCAGGTCATCGTGAACTTGGGGAGGGAAGATGCGCAGGACGCTCGGATGGCTGCTGAGTCTGGCCGTGCTCACCGGCACGGTGGGGCTGGGCAGTTCACCGGTCGGTGCCGCCACCGCGGACGAGGCCGACATCAAGGACCGGCTCCTCTCGGTCAAGGGCATGAGCCTGATCGAGGAGAAGCCTGTCGACGGCTACCGCTACTTCGTACTGAACTACACCCAGCCGGTCGACCACCGGAAGCCGCACGGCCGGACCTTCCAGCAGCGGATCACCGTGCTGCACAAGGACACCGACCGGCCCACGGTCTTCTCCACCGGCGGCTACAACGTCTCCACCACGCCGTCGCGCAGCGAGCCCACGCAGATCGTGGACGGCAACCAGGTGTCCATGGAGTACCGCTTCTTCACCCCCTCCCGGCCCGATCCCGCGGACTGGAAGAAGCTCGACATCTGGCAGGCCGCCAGCGACCAGCACCGCATCTTCCGGGCGCTGAACGACATCTACGACGAGAACTGGCTGGCCACCGGCGGCAGCAAGGGCGGCATGACCGCCACGTACTACGAGCGCTTCTACCCGCGCGACATGGACGGCGTCGTCGCCTACGTCGCGCCGAACGACGTCGTGAACAAGGAGGACGCGGCCTACGACCGGTTCTTCGAGCGGGTCGGCACCGCGGAGTGCCGCGAGGCGCTCGACGCGGTGCAGCGCGAGGCGCTGGTGCGGCGGGACGCGCTGTCGGAGAAGTACGCGGCGTGGGCGTCCGGCGCGGACGCGACCTTCACCACGATCGGCAGCCTGGACAAGGCGTTCGAGGCGACCGTGCTCGACCTCGTGTGGGGCTTCTGGCAGTACAGCTCGGCCGCCGACTGCGCCGACGTGCCGGACGCCGCCACCGTCTCCGACCAGGAGCTGTACGACTACGTCGACGCCATCGCCGGCTGGTCCTTCTACACCGACCAGGGGCTCGCGCCGTACACGCCGTACTACTACCAGGCCGGCACCGAGCTGGGCGCGCCCACCATCCAGCTGCCCCACCTGAAGGACCTGAGCCGCTACGGCTACCAGCCGCCGCGGAACTTCGTGCCGCGCGACATCGACATGCGCTTCAAGCCCTGGGTCATGAACGACGTCGACGACTGGGTGCGCAAGAACGCGCACCGGATGCTCTACGTCTACGGCGAGAACGACCCGTGGGGCGCCGAGCCGTTCCGCCTCGGCAAGGGTGCGCGCGACTCGTACGTCTACACCGCGCCCGGCGCGAACCACGGCGCGCGCGTCAGCCAGCTCCCCGAGGCCGAGCGCGCCCACGCCACCGAGCGGATCCTCGACTGGGCCGGTGTGGAGGCCGAGGCCGCCACGAAGGCCAGGCCGCTGGCGGCGTACGACAGCGGGCTGGACAAGGTGACGAAGAAGGAGCTGCGGGAGCAGTCGCTCCGGCCGTGAGCCGGGACCGC
>NZ_JACBXC010000137.1 GCF_013870535.1 Streptomyces phytophilus
CGCGAAGCAGGGCGGCACCTGGGTGACGCTGATCACCGGTGACCGGGTACGGGTCGACGCCGAGGGCAACGCCGTGCTGATCGACCGCGGGCCCGGCCGCGGCGAGATACCGGTACGCACCTTCGAGTCGAAGGGCCACACGTACGTCGTACCGCGCGACGCCACCGCGCTCGTCGCCGACGGCACGCTGGATCGCCGGCTGTTCGACGTCACGCTCCAGTCCCGCCCCGAGTACGTGCGCCAGCAGCGCGCGGGCCTGAAGCTCATCGTCGACTACCGGGGCGAGAGCCCCGCCGCGCAGAACAGGCTGCACGCCGCCGACGGCACCGACGTCGAGCACCGCTTCCCGCGGCTCAACGCCGAGGCCGTCACCACCGCCAAGGGCGAGGCCGCCGCGGCCTGGAAGGCGCTGACCCGCGCGCAGGGCGGCGACAGCGCCGCCGAGCCGCTGGCCGCCGAGTCCGGCGTCAGGCGCGTCTGGCTGGACGGCGTGCGCCGCGCCAGCCTGGACGTCAGCGTGCCGCAGATCGGCGCCCCGGCCGCCTGGGACGCGGGCTACAAGGGCGACGGCGTGAAGATCGCCGTGCTCGACACCGGCGTCGACGAGACGCACCCGGACCTCTCCGGCCAGGTCGTCGCCAGCGAGAACTTCACCCCCGCCGCCGACGACGAGGACCGCTACGGCCACGGCACCCACGTGGCCTCCATCGCGGCCGGTACGGGCGCGAAGTCGGGCGGCAAGTTCACCGGCGTGGCGCCGGAGGCGAAGCTGCTCGCCGGCAAGGTGCTCGACGACGACGGCTACGGCGACGACTCCGGCATCCTCGCCGGCTTCGAGTGGGCCGTCGGCCAGGACGCCGACATCGTCAACCTCAGCCTCGGCGGCGGCGACACCCCCGAGGTCGACCCGCTGGAGGAGGCCGTCAACCGGATCTCCGCCGACGAGGGCGTGCTGTTCGCCGTCGCCGCCGGCAACGAGGGCTCCGGCAGCCACACCATCTCCTCGCCCGGCTCCGCCGACGCCGCGCTCACCGTGGGCGCCGTCGGCCCGAACGGCGGCCTGGCGGGCTTCTCGTCGCGCGGCCCGCGGATCGGCGACAGCGCGGTCAAGCCCGACGTCACCGCCCCCGGCGTGGCGATCACCGCGGCCGCCGCGCCCGGCAGCGTCATCGACCAGGAGGTCGGCCAGAACCCCGAGGGGTATCTGACGATCGACGGTACGTCCATGGCGACGCCGCACGTCGCGGGCGCCGCCGCGCTGCTCAAGCAGCAGCACCGCGACTGGACCGGCGGCCAGTTGAAGGCCGCGCTGTCCGCGTCCGCCAAGCCCGCTGCCAAGCGCGGCGCGTTCGGCCAGGGCGCCGGGCTCATCGCCTCGGACCAGGCCGTCGGGCAGTCGGTGGTCAGCGAGCCGGCCTCGCTGAGCTTCGGCAAGCAGCAGTGGCCGCACGGCGACGACGAGCCGGTGACGAAGTCCGTCACGTACCGGAACCTGGGCGACGAGGACGTGACGCTGTCGCTGGCGACGTCCACCGTGCAGCCCGGCGGCGCGGCCGCGCCCGCGGGGATGTTCAGCCTGGGCGCCGATGAGGTCACGGTCCCGGCCGGCGGTACGGCCGAGGTGCCGGTGACCGCCGACACCACGCTCGGCGGGGACGTCGACGGCGCGTACTCGGTGTACGTCACGGCGACCGGCGGCGGCCAGAGCGTGGTCACCCCGGGCGGCGTGGAGCGCGAGGGCGAGACGTACGACGTCACCTTCGAGTTCGTGGGCCGCGACGGGCAGCCGACGACGGACGGCGAGGCGTTCCTGACCGGCATGGAGGAGCACAACTGGGAGGTCTGGGAGAACGTCGGCGGCGAGACCAGCGCCACCGTGCGCGTGCCGAAGGGCCGCTACGTGGCCAACGGTGACGTCGCGAAGTACGCCGGCGAGGACCTGACCGAGTACGACTGGATCAACCAGCCGCGCCTGGACGTCACCGGCGACACGACCGTGAAGATCGACGCGCGCACCGCGAAGCCGGTCGACGTCACCGTGCCGGACACGGACGCGGAGCGGACGAGCGTCGACCTCAGCGTGGACGTCAGCACCGACGCGATGGGCATGGGCATCAGCGCCTTCCTCGGCGGCGGTGCCGACGTCCGCACCGCGCACCTCGGCCCGGCCACCGCGGCCGGCGAGCTGTACCAGCAGGTGCAGGTGTACTTCCGCGGCGACGCGCGCACCGAGTACCAGACCGTCTACAGCGACGCCAACCGCACCACCGCCTGGACCGGCATCAAGCGGGCCACCCCGCAGAGCGAGCTGGCCGCGCTCGACCTCACGCTCGGCTCCTCGGCCGAGGGCCGGCAGGGCTGGGTGTGGGCGCTGCCGTTCATCGCCGGCGGCACGGGCGCCACGGCCACCGCACGGGACCTGCCGTACGAGGGCAAGCTGTACGTCCGCGGCGGCGACCGCATCGCGTGGGAGCTGGAGTACTGGCAGCTCGGCGACGACTGGGAGGACATCGCGTACACCACGCCGGGGCGCAACTACGCCGGCGGCAGCACGTACAAGGAGTCCTTCAACGCCGCCGTGGTCGGCCCGATCCTGACCAAGGACATCGGCGTCTACCGCGAGGGCAACACGATCGACACCCTCGTGCCGATCTACCTCGACGACCCCGCCCACGGCGGCTACTCGCTGTACGAGAACGCCGACACCACGCTGTACCGCAACGGCGAGAAGGTGGCGTCGGTCGCCGACATCCCGATCGGCGCGCAGTTCACGGTGCCGGCGGGCAGCGCCGACTACCAGCTCACCACCTCCTCCACCCGCCCGGCCACGGTCGCGCGGACGTCCACGAAGGTGACCGCCACCTGGACCTTCTCCTCCGCCAGGACCGACAGCATGAAGAAGCTGCCGGTCTCTGTGGTGCGCTACTCGCCGACGCTGTCGGCGGCGAGCAGCTCCAACGCGGGGGCGACGAAGACGGTGCCGGTCAAGGTGCTGGGCTCGGCGGCGGGCAGCAACCTCAAGTCGCTGACCGTGTGGGTCTCCACCGACCGGGGTGCGACCTGGAAGGAACTGCCCGTGCGGGACGGCAAGGTGACCGTGGTCAACCCGGCCGCGGGCAAGACCGTGTCGTTCAAGGCGAAGGCCGTGGACAAGCAGGGCAACAGCGTCCAGCAGCGGATCTTCGACGCCTACCGGGCGCGCTGATCGCGAACGGCCCGTACCGTACGTGAACGGTCGCTGACCCGCCCGTACGGCAGCACGGAGAACGGCCCCCGGTCCGGAGACGGATCGGGGGCCGTTCGCCGTACGGGTCCTCAGGCCGCCGTGCGTACGAGCTTGCGCCGCGGCGCCGCCCGCTCCGCCGCCAGCGACGCGAACAGCTCCTCCCACCGCGGATGCACCGCCTCCGGCGCGTACTTCCGCGACTTGGCGAGCGCCGCCGTGCCCATGTCCGCGCGCATGCCCTCGTCGTCCATCATCTGCCCCATGGCCACCGCGAGCGCGTCGACGTTCTTCGGCGGCACCAGCAGCCCCTCGCGGCCGTCGGTGAGGACGTCCGCGGGGCCGGTCGGGCAGTCGTAGCTGACCACCGGCAGGCCGTGCGTCATCGACTCGATCATCACCATCGGCAGCCCCTCGAAGCGCGAACTCAGCACGAACATCGACGCCTTGGCCAGCTCGTCGTCCAGCCGCGGCGTGAAGCCCATGAGGAAGGCGCTGTTGTAGACGTGGTGCCGTTCGATGAGCCGGCGCAGCTGCGGCTCCTTGTCGCCGGTGCCGAAGATCCGCAGCTGCCAGTCCGGCCGGGTGGCGGCGGCCTGGGCGAACGCCGGGATGAGGTAGTCGAAGCCCTTCTGGTTCTTCAGCCTGCCGGCGGCGATCGCGATGCGGTTCGCGTACGTCGACTGCCGCTTGGCGCCGGTGTGGACGGCGTTGGGGATGCACACGACGCGGGTGCCGGGCAGCAGCCGCGCGTACTCGTCGCGGTCCCGCTCGGTGAGCACGGCGACGGCGTCGAAGCGGTCGTAGAGGCGGACGATCGCGGCGCGCACGTCGGGGTGGTGGGTGGCCAGGTTCATGTGCTCCTGGCCGACCCGGACGACGTCGGTGCTGGCGTGCTGCGCGGCGAGGATGTTGAGCGAGGGGCGGGTGGTGACCAGCACGCCGCCCCGCAGCCGCGCCATCCAGCGGATCACCTGCGTCTCCACGTCGCGGGTGAAGTGCTCGCGCGAGACCTCGCCGTTCGGTACGAACCGGGAGGGCCGGCCGCGGTTGCTGAACCGGGCGGTCCAGGCGTGCGGTTCGGGGGCGGCGGGGGCGCCGTAGGAGTCGACGATCGCGGTCACGCGCACCCGCCGGTCCAGCGGGAACCACGGCGACTCGCGGCGGCGCAGGACGCTGATCACCTCGACGTCGTGCCCGGCGGCGGCCATGGAGCCGGCCTGGTTGAACACCGTGCGGATGGTGCCGCCCTTGCCGTAGGCGTTGAGGAGCAGATAGCGGATCTTCACGAGAGCGTCCGGGAGAGGTCGTCGCGGAGCTGGCACGCGATGGAGAGGTTGTCGCGGACGGTGTAGTAGGGCTTCACCTGGATCTCGTCGGCGTCGGACGACACGGACTGCGCGGGGAACACCATGATGTTCTTCTTCTGCTCGATGTCGTCGAGGATCCGGCTGGCCTGGAGCCGTACGTCCCGGGTGTCCGCGCCCGCGGTGAGGTGGAGGTCCCACTTCGCGGGCAGCGCGATCCCGGACGGCGCCAGGTCGGCGACGGGCACGCTGACCTCGAAGTCCTGGCCGAGCACCGTCGCGGGGTAGTCGAGGCGGCGCTCGGGCGAGCCGGTCAGCGTGACGGCCAGCCGCCAGCGCGTGGCGCCGCCCCCGGCCGGGTCGGCGGGGAGGCCGTGCAGGCGGCCGACGATGCGGATGAGGCCGTCGCGCGGCCAGACCTCGGTGACCTCGGCGCGGGGGTCCCCGCCCGCCGCGCCGGGTGCCTCGGCGGGGGCGTCGAGGTAGCCCCACGCGGCGCTGATCTCGCGGAGCGCCTCGGGCACCTCCGCGGGTTCGGGAAGCGCGCGGCCCTCCTGTACGCGGCCGCTGCGGATCTTCTCCTTCCAGTCGCCGAGCCCCTTCGGCAGCTCGCCCTCCTCCCGGGTGCCGTAGTCGAGCATCTCCGGCTCGTACGCGATGCCGAGGAAGCCGCAGATGCTGCGGAGCACGCTCTCGGGGTCGGTGGTCAGGTCCTCGTAGCGCACGAGGTGGCCGGGCAGTTCGCGGCGGGCGCGTTCGGTGGCGCGGGTGTAGTGCAGGGCCTGGAGCGCGGCCTCGTCCGGGGTGCGCCGGGAGGGGTCGGCCTCGTACCAGGACTGGGCGATGGAGGCGGGGTGGCGCAGCAGGAAGACGAAGCGGGCGTCGGGCCAGCAGGTGGCGATGCGCTGGTAGGCGAAGGCGTTGTTCGGCGTCTTCTCGACCAGGACGTCCTTGCCGGAGCGGACCAGCTCGCGGTGGAGCACGCGGTCCCACAGCAGGTGTTCCAGGTCGCTGCGGTGCAGGTCCAGCTCGTTCATGGCCTCGACGGCCAGCTCGGTGCCGGCGCTGACCTCCAGCCGGCGTACGTGCAGCTCGTGGGGCGCGTGCAGGCGGGAGTGGCCGCCGAGGAGCATGCGCAGCAGGGTGGCGCCGGAGCGTACCGGGGTGATGAGGAAGACGGGCTGCCGGATCAGCCGGTCGACCTGCGGGTTCGCGGGCGGGCGGTAGTCGGGCCGGCGGCCGGGGCGCACGGCGGGGGCTGCGGCCTTGGTCTTCTTCCGGTGCGGCCGGGGGGCGCGCCGGATCTGGAGGCCGGTCAACCGGCCGAGTGCTCTGTTCAGTTGCCGCAGCATTGTCCACCCGTCCGTGCGAGAGGTGTTTCCGGCCCGGAGAACGACGGGGCGGGCGAAGGGTTGCGCTCGGGCGGATTCTTCAGACTTCCGTACCGGGGAACTGCGCCGGTGGGACGGGGGGCGGGGGTACGGGTTCACGCGCGGGGGGTTGACAGCGGCGCGGGCTTGCCCGACGGTGGGAGCGCTCCCATAGCTTCAAGCCTTGCACGCAGTACGCACGTTGCACGTACGCCGCAGGGCCGTGCCCAGCGCCCGGCCCGCGCGCGTCGATCCGAGGGCACTCCCCCACGTGCCGCGCACGCACGCAAAGCCCCGGTGGCGGGAGACGCCTTCCCGCTGCATCCCGCCACCGGTCCCGCTATCCGGAGAGGAGCACGAGAGCCGCGATGACAGCGCGAAGACACAGTGGTGGCAGCCCCGGCCGAAGCGACAGGCAGAGCGCCGGCAGGCAGAGCACGAGCGGCAGACGCAGCACCCGTACCCGTACCCGTACCCGAACGCGACGCGGACCCTGGCGCCCCGCGGCGATCCTCGCCGCGCTCGCCGTCGGCGCCGCCCTGGTGCTCACCGGCACTGCCGCGCCCGCCGCGGGCGCAGCCGCCCGCGTGGACAACCCGTACGCCGGCGCCACCCCGTACGTGAACCCCCAGTGGTCCGCGAAGGCCCGGGCCGACGGCGGCGCGGCCGTCGCCGACCAGCCCACCTTCGTCTGGATGGACCGGCGCGCCGCCATCGGCGGCGTCGGCGACGCCTGGGGCCTGGCACGCCACCTCGACGAGGCCCTGGCCCAGGGCGCCGACCTCTTCCAGGTCGTCATCTACAACCTGCCGGGCCGCGACTGCGCCGCGCTCGCCTCCAACGGCGAACTGGAGCCCGAGGAACTCGACGTCTACAAGTCCGAGTACATCGACCCGATCGCCGGCATCCTCGCGGACCCCAAGTACGCGAGCCTGCGCATCGTCACGATCATCGAGCCCGACTCGCTGCCGAACCTGGTCACCAACGCCGGCGGCACGGACGGCTCCACCGACGCCTGCGTACGGATGAAGGAACTCGGCAACTACGAGAAGGGCGTGGGCTACGCGCTGAGCACGCTGGCCGGCATCCCCAACGTCTACAACTACGTCGACGCCGCCCACCACGGCTGGCTCGGCTGGGACTCCAACCTCAACCCCGCCGTCGACGAGTTCAAGAAGGCCGCCACCTCCGAGGGCGCCACCGTCTCCGACGTGCACGGCTTCATCGTCAACACCGCCAATTACTCCGCCCTCCAGGAGCCGTACTTCGAGGTCACCGGCAACGTGGGCGGCACGCCGGTGCGGCAGGCGACGTGGGTCGACTGGAACCAGTACGTGGACGAGCTGTCCTACGCGCAGGCGCTGCGCGACCTGCTCGTCTCCCGAGGCGGCTTCGACCCCGGCATCGGCATGCTGATCGACACCTCCCGCAACGGCTGGGGCGGCCCCGACCGGCCCACCGCGGCCGGGCCCACCACCTCCGTGGACGCCTTCGTCGACGGCGGCCGCGTCGATCGGCGCATCCACGCCGGCAACTGGTGCAACCAGTCCGGCGCGGGACTCGGCGAACGGCCCGCCGCCGCACCCGAGTCGGGCATCGACGCCTACGTGTGGGCCAAGCCCCCGGGCGAGTCGGACGGCTCCAGCGAGCCCGTCGACAACGACGAGGGCAAGGGCTTCGACCGGATGTGCGACCCCACGTACGAGGGCAACCCGCGCAACGGCAATAACCCGCCCGGCGCCCTGCCCGACTCCCCGCTCGCCGGACACTGGTTCTCCGCGCAGTTCCGCGAGCTGGTCGCCCACGCCTACCCGCCGGTCGACGGCGGCCCCGGCCCCGGTGACGACACCCGGGCGCCGACCGTGCCCACCGGGCTCCGGGTGACCGGGACGACGGGCGCGAGCGCCTCCCTGGCGTGGACGGCGTCGAGCGACGACGTCGGTGTCACCGCGTACGACGTCTTCCGCGACGGCACCCAGGTCGGCTCGACGGCCGGCACCGCGTTCACGGACTCCGGGCTCGCGGCGGACACGTCGTACGCCTACGCCGTCCGCGCGCGCGACGCGGCGGGCAACGCCTCGGCGCGTACGCCGCCGGTGACCGCCACCACCGGCAGCGACGGCGGCGGGGGCGGGGCGGTCAGGGCGCAGTACAAGAACACCGACGCGGCCGTGACCGACAACCAGATCCGGATGGGCCTGCAACTCGTCAACACCGGCAGCACGCCGGTGGACCTGGCGACGGTCGAGGTCCGCTACTGGTTCAGCGGCGACTCGGGCGCGACGTCGTTCGCCACCTGGTGCGACTGGGCCGTCACCGGCTGCGGGAACGTCACGCACGGCGTGAGCGCGTCCGGGTCCGCGGCGCCGGGTGCGGACCGGTACCTGGAGGTGGGCTTCGCCTCCGGGACGCTGGCGCCGGGCGCGTCGACGGGCGAGATCCAGGTGCGGCTGGCGAAGAGCGACTGGTCGGCCTTCGACGAGTCGGACGACTACAGCCGCGCCGCGAACACCGCGTACGCGGACAACCCGCGTGTCGGCGTCTACCACTCCGGCACGCTCACCTGGGGCACCGCCCCCTGACGGGCGGGCGGACCCTCCCCCGCCCGCCCACCCCGGACCCCGCGTCCGGGCCCGACGCCCCCACCCGGCCCACCACCGGCGTGGGGGCGTCCCGCGCGGGCGGCTCCGCCTGTGGTCTGCGGCGCGCGGGTCGGCTCCCCGCCGCCGGGCCGCGCTTCCGCGCAGCGGCTGTACGGAGCGGGGCCGGGAC
>NZ_JACBXC010001370.1 GCF_013870535.1 Streptomyces phytophilus
GCGGTACGGAGGTGGAGTCGCTGGGCGCGCTGGTCTTCCACGTCGCCCGGCACCACGGCTGGGACGGCACCGTGCAGCTGCACTACGGCTCCATGGAGTTCCTCGGTCCCGGCGTCGGCCCGGTCAGCGACCTGGCGCTGGGGCTGTCGGCGCTGGCGATGGGGTGGCTGGTGCTGTGGCGGCTGCGGGCGCGGGAGTTCACGGCGACGACGGGGTGCGAGGCGGCGTTCGCGGGGACGCTGCTGTTCACCACGACGAGCCGGGTGATCAGCCCGCAGTACCTGATCTGGCTGGTCGGCCTGGCCGCCGTGTGCCTGACGCTGCGGGCGGCGCGGATGGCGCTGCCCGCGGGGCTGGTGCTGGTGGCGACCGGGGTGACGCTGGCGGAGTTCCCGGTGTGGTTCGGGGAGGTCGTGGGGAGCACCGGGTTCGGCATCGCGCTGCTGGCGCTGCGCAACGGGCTGCTGGTCGCGGCGACGGTGCTGGCCTGCCGGCGGCTGTGGCGGTCGACGGTGACGGCGCCGGGCGGTGCCGGGGACGGGGAGGCGGAGATGCCGCGGCAGCGGGGGCGTGGGGCGCCGGCGGACAGCGACATGCTGACGTGGTGACGTACTGGCGTGGTGACGTACTGGCGTATGGCTACGCGCCGCCGCCCGCCTTGAAGAGGAGCAGCAGGAACGCGGCGAAGAGGTGGCCGACGAAGATGTAGACGAGGAGGCGGATCACCAGGCCGCGGGGGAACCTCTCCTCGGTCCGCTTGGTCACGGCGGTCTCCTTGGGGTCAGTGCCGGGTGCCGTCGCCGAGGCACAGCCCGGCGACGGCGCTCTGCAGCAGCGTGTGGACGAAGAGCAGCACGAGCCCGCCGGGGTCGGCGGCGGCGATGCGGTGCGGGGTGAGGGAGTCGAACTGGGCGCTGTCGCCGGGGTCGAGCAGGTGCTCGCCGTCACCGAGCGCGAGCCGCATCCGCCCGTCGAGCACGTACAGCCACTCCTCGCCGGGATGGACCCGGACGAGATCGCGGTGGGCGGCGTCGTACGGCACGTGCACCCGCAGCGCCTGCATCCCCCGGTCCGTGCCGCCTGCCTGCCGGTACGACCAGCCGCCGGCCTCGCGTACGGGGGCGTCGGCGCCCCGGACGACCGACGTCTGCGCCGAGGGGGCCTCGCCGAGCAGCTCGGACACCGTCGTACCGTAGATGCGGGCCAGCTTGAGCAGCACCGGCAGTGAGGGCTGGCGCTGCCCGGTCTCCAGCCTGGAGAGGTGGGCCGGCGACAGCTCCGCCCTGGCGGCGGCGGCCTCCAGCGTCAGGCCGGCGCGGCGGCGCAGCTCGCGCAGGTGGGGGGCCTGGGGGTGGTCGGAGGTCATGACGGCCATTGAGCCAGGGGCGTACCCCAGAGTCAAATCTCTTGCCTCTCAGGCAAAAACCCTAGCCGAGGTGCCGGTCCAGATAGACCCGCCACCGCGCGGTGAACTCCCCGATTCCCACGCCGAGTTCTGCCCGCAGCGCCTCGTCCGCCCGCGCGCGCGACGGCGCGGCG
>NZ_JACBXC010001371.1 GCF_013870535.1 Streptomyces phytophilus
GGCGGGTTGCCGGACGGTCTGGCTCTGCGGAAGCTCGATGATGGTTCGGTGTCGCTTGTTGCGTTGTCGGTGGATGGCATCGGCGACGGGAAGGGTGGTTGGCAGCCGGTCGGTTGACAGCTTGGTCTGCGGCCCTCGGTGCCTGTCGGGCACCGGGGGCTGTTTCCGTGTGGGTGGCAGCTGGTCGGTTGGTGGCTGCGGTGTTGCGGTCCTTGGGTGTCTGTCGGGTGTCGGGGGCTGCTCGTGCGGCCGGGCCGGAAGGCCGGGTCGTCCGCGGCTTTCGGTCCGGGTCTATGCGCTTCTGGGGCTGCTGGATGAGTGCGGGGGTGCGCCGGATGTGGTCGGGGCGCTGTGCCGTTTCCGGGTTCGGGATCCGTTTCCGCCGGGGGTGGGGGAGTTCCTTGTGCCGCAGGCGGATGCGGAGACCCTCTCCGATCTGGGTTACCGGATCGAGGTGTTCCTGGCGGACGGGGAGGTCGGGGAGGTCGGGGAGGCTGCGGCGCTGGCGCTTGCCGCGGCCGGTTGGCTGGGGGAGTCCCTGGGAGGCCCGGTGGCTGGGCCTACCGGCCTCGCCTGACGTGTTGGCGTCTGCCTGTGAGGGTCTCGGTCAGGCGGCGGTGGAGGCGGGGGTTTCCGGTTCACGTGGTGGTTGGTAGCTGCCGTTCCGGGGTGCCGTGGCCGGGGAGGGTGGGCCGGGTGTGGTTCAGCGTGGCCGGGGAGGGTGGGCCGGGTGTGGTTCAGCGTGGTTGGGGCGGGGTTGCGTGCCGGGCTGCCGGGTCCTGTTTGGTGAGTTGGATGGTGGTGATCGCGGGGATGTCCGGGGGGATGTCGGCGCCGCTGCGGCCCCCGGTGTTGAGGCTGCCGCCCTCGGTGTTGAGGAGTGTCATGAATCAGGCGGGCGTTCAGGAGCGACTCGACGGTGATGACGGTGTATCGGGGTCAGGTGGGGTGGTGTCGGGTCAGGAGTACGGCGTACAGGGCGGGTAGCGCGGCTGTCAGGAAGGATGTGTAGCCGAGGGCGTACACCGGGTCGGAGTCGTTTCGGCCGTGGTCCTTGTCCTGCTTGGCGATGCGGCAGCAGCCGGCCGCCGAAGGCGTTGGCCGCGACCCGGACCCGGATCAGCACAGCCACCCACGTGACCGACCGGGGCCGGCGGTCCGGCGGAACCCTGGGCGGGAACCGGGTTTCGTCCGTGCGCCTTCTTCGGTGTTGTTTCTGGTGGGGGGTGTGGGGCGGATGGGGTGGGGTCTCTCCCGAGGGGCGGCGAAGGGCTGCTGCGGTTGTGTGGTGTCGGTGGTGGGGTTCGACGGTGGGCAGGGCCGGACTGCGTGGAGTACTAGGCCGGCTGTTTGCCGGTGGATCGCGGGGGCTGTGTGTCGCGCCCTGTCTTCGCTGTTGTGGGTCGTCTGGTGGGGTGGGTGGAGGTGTCTGGTTGTTGGTGTGGTTGTGGGGTGTGGTGGTGGGTCGCCAAGCGGGCGCCAAGTCGTTGGGGTGGTGGTGGCCAAGTGGGGGGTTGGATGCTGGGTGGTGGTGTGTGG
>NZ_JACBXC010001372.1 GCF_013870535.1 Streptomyces phytophilus
CATGCCCTCGCCGAACGGCCCGTCCCGCAGCACCGTCGGCGGCACCAGCCCCCAGCCGGTGGCCTCGGAGACCTCGTACGCCGCGACCTCGCGCTGCGCCAGCGTCCCGTCCGGGAAGTCCCACAGCGGCCGCTCCCCCGCCACCGGCTTGTACACGCACTCCGCCGTGCGCCCGGCGTGGGCGACGGTGCAGAACAGGACCGCGTTCGACGCACCGCGGATGCGCCCGGCGACGGTCAGCTCGCCGCCGGTGAGCAGCGTGCGGGCCTCGTCGGGCGCCAGGGCGAGCGGGCTCACTCCCCCCGGCGGTATCCGTTCTGGCGCGGACATACGTGTCCCTCCGGGTCGAGCGGCAGGCTGCACAGCGGGCAGGGCGGCCGGCCGGCGTTCACCACGTCGTTGGCCCGCTTGGCGAAGGCGCGCGCCATCTGCCCGGTCAGGCGTACGCGCAGCATCGGCGGACCGTTCTCGTCGTCCTGCAGCAGCGCCTCCTCGGCCGCCGCCAGGTCCTCGTCGGAGTCGGCGTCCAACTCGACCAGGGCCTGCGCCTCGACGACCATGCGATCGCTCTCCGCGTCCCACGCCAGCGCCATCGTGCCGACCCGGAACTCCTCCTCGATGGGGGCGTCCAGGGGCGCGGTGTCGGACAGCTCGGCGGGGGCGACGGCGGGCACCTCGCTGGTGCCGCCGCTGCGCCGTACCACCTCGTCGAGCAGCTCGTCGATCCGCTGGGCCAGCGCGGACACCTGCGCCTTCTCCAGCGCAACGCTGGTCGTGCGGCCGGACTTGGACGCCTGCAGGAAGAAGGTGCGGCGCCCCGGCAGCCCGACCGTGCCGGCCACGAAGCGGTCCGGCGGGTCGTAGAAGTAAACCTCACGCGGCACGTGCTGCTCCGATTGCTCGTCTCCTGTACGGGATCCGCTGCGGGACGGATCCGACCACCCTACTGCGACAGCTGATCATCGGGGATCAACCGGCTCCAGCACCGCCGCCCACCTCCGCGGCGGACGCGTCCGCCGCGCTCTGCCCCGTGCCCCGCTCCCCGCTCTCCCCCTCCGGACCCGCCTCCGCGTCCGGCTCTGCGGGCGGCGGCGGGGCGAGTCCGTCGAGCCGGCCGGTGTCGCCGAGGAGCAGCACGAAGGGGCGCAGCGGGGTGTAGCGGATCGCGGTGACGGAGGCGGGGCCGACGGCGATGCGCTGGAAGAGGTCGAGGTGCATCCCGAGGGCGTCGGCGACGACGGACTTGATGACGTCGCCGTGGCTGCACATCACGTACAGCGCCTCGGGGCCGTGCTCGGCGGTCACGGTGGCGTTCCACTCCCGTACCGCCTCCACGGCGCGCGCCTGCATTGCCCGCATCGTCTCGCCGCCGGGGAACCCGGCCGCCGACGGGTGCTGCTGCACGGTGGCCATCAGCGGCTCCGCCGCCAGCTCGGCGAGCTTGCCGCCGCTCCACTCGCCGTAGTCGCACTCGGTCAGCCGCTCGTCGACGTGCACCGGCAGTTCCGGGCGGGCGGCCAGCAGCGGCTTCAGCGT
>NZ_JACBXC010001373.1 GCF_013870535.1 Streptomyces phytophilus
GGCTGTCCGGGGGCGGTGGAGGTGGTGTGCGTGGTGGACGTGTTGAAGGTGACGTACGCGGCGCACGTGTCGTCCGTTCACGCCCCCGCGTCGAGGACCTCCCGCAGCTTCGCGCCGAAGGCTTCCGGCTGGCCCGCGTAGCCGAACTCGGCGTCGAGGAAGCCGCCGTGGTGGCTGGGGAAGACCGTCGCCTCCTGCCCGAGCAGCGCGGCCGTGCCGCGTGCCGTACGGGCCGTGAACGTGTCGCCCGACTCCTCGCCCACGGCGATCACCACGCGCGTCGGCGCGGCGGCGAGCGCGGCCGGGTCCGGGCGGTAGCCGCTGACGGCCCAGGAGTGCTCGGAGAGCAGCGGGTCGTCGCGGTTGCCGTCGTCCTCGGCGGGCATGCCGAAGGCCGCGGGGTCGGGCTCGGGCTGGGCGAAGTACGCGTCGGTGAACTCGCCCTGCCACGCGCCCAGCCCCATGAACGCCGCCATGCCCGTGCCCCAGCCCTTGGCGTTGTACGCGTCCGTGACGCCCTGCCGCGCCCGCTCCGCGGCCTCGGCGTCCGGCAGCGCCGGGATGATCGGCGGCTCGTGCGCGACGAGCGTGGTCACGTCGTCGGGGTACGCGGTCACCAGGGCCAGCGCCGTAACCGCGCCGCCGCTGCTGCCGAACAGCTCCACCGGGCCCGCGCCCAGCGCGGCGATGACGGCGTGCACGTCCTCGGCCTGCGTCTGCGGCGAGTTGTCGAGCCGGCCGTCCTTGCGGGTGCTGCGGCCCAGGCCGCGCGGGTCGTACGTGACGACGGTCCGGTCCTGGAACTGCGCGGCCAGCGCGCGGAAGCCGCCGGCGTCCATGGGCTGGCCGATGAGCAGCAGCGGGGGGCGGCCGTCGGCGGTGGGCAGGGGGCCGCGCACGTCGTAGACGAGGTCGACGTCGGGGGTGTTCAGCGTGTGTGTGTCCATGTCCGTGCAGACGGTTCTGCCGCCGCGAACTCATCGGTGCCGCATGTGACGCCCCTTACTGCAACTCTCGGGTTGCATTACCATGCACGCATGTGCAATGCTGAGGTTGCAGATCGACATACGAGGAGGAACCGTGAACGACACCGCGTACACCGACGCAGAGCTGGCGGAGCTCGACCGGGTCGCCCGGCAGATCGACATCGACGCACCCGCGGACCGGGTCTGGGACCTGGTCGTACGCCCCGGCTGGTACATCAACGACGGCACCGTCGACCCCGAGCCCGACCTGCGCCGGGAGGGCGACGTGACCGTCGTGCGGCATCCGGAGTTCGGCGAGTTCCGGTTCGGCACCGTGGAGCTGGACAAGCCGCGGTACGCCTCGTTCCGCTGGCTCACCGGCCGGAACCAGCAGGGCGCGAAGGGCTCGACGCTGGTGGAGTTCTGGATCGACGAGCGACCCGGCGGCGTGACGCTGCGCGTCGTGGAGAGCGGCTTCTCCGGCCTCTTCGACGAGCAGGCGGCGTGGCTGAAGGAGCGCGAGGGCAACGACAAGGGCTGGGTGGAGGAGCTGGCCGCCGGCAAGGCGTA
>NZ_JACBXC010001374.1 GCF_013870535.1 Streptomyces phytophilus
CGCGGCCTCCTCCCGTACGGGCGCTGCGTCCGCTACGGCCGCCTCCGCCGCGATCACCCCGAGCGCCTGTCGCAGCCGCTCCTCCTCCGCCTCCGTCAGACCGGCCACCTCACCGCACCTCCCTCTCCCGCAACCGTGTGCGCAGCACCGCCGCGGCCCCGTGCAGGCGGCTCTTGACCGTGCCCTCCGGGATGCCCAGCGCCTCCGCGATGTCCTTCACCGGCAGGTCCGCGTAGTAGCGCAGGACCACCACCTGGCGCTGTCCCGGCGGGAGTTCCTCCAGGCCCTCGGCGACCGCGAGGGCCAGCAGCCGCGCGTCCTCGGGGTGTTCCGCCGGGCGGGCCCAGCGTGCGGCGAGGCGGTCGCGCAGGCCCGCGTCGCGGGTGCGGCCGCGGTGCCAGTCGGCCGCCACGCGCGAGGCGACGGCCGCGGCCCAGGCGGCCGGGTTGCGGACAGGGGGGCGGTCCGGGCGGTTCTGCTGCTCCAGCAGCTTGAGCTGGACCTGCTGCACGCCGTCGTCGAGGTCGCCGAACGGCACGCCGCCGAGCGCGAGCACGGCCCGTACCCGGCTCGCGTCGGCGGCGGACAGGGCGGGGTCCGCCTCGTGCGCCGGTCTGCGGCGGACTGCCATCCCGTCCCCTCCCTCGCCACGCCTGCACCCGCGTCAGGGCTATGACGGAGTACGGGTGCGGAACGTTCGCCGGGACCGCGGACTCACTCCGGCACCACGGCCAGCGCGTCCACCTCCACCCGGAACTCCGGGCTCACCAGCCCGGCCACCTGCACCAGCGAGCTGGCGGGCGGGTGCGCCGGGTTCTGCAGCTCGTCCCGTACGCGGCGGAACGCCGGCAGGTCGGCGAGGTCCGTCAGGTAGACCGTCAGCTTCACGACGTGCTCCAGGCCGGAACCAGCCGCCCGAAGTGCCGTGCCGAGGTTCGCGAAGACCTGGCGCACCTGTGCCTCCGCGTCGTTCGCGCCCACCAGGCGGCCGGCCTCGTCCAGCGGCACCTGGCCGGAGACGGCGACCATGGCGCCGGTGAACGATACGGCGTGGCTGTAGCCGTTGACCGGCGGGGATCCCTCGGGTCGGACGATGTGCTGCTGCATGCGCGTGCTCCGCTCGTCGATCAGTTGTCGCGCCCTCGAAACTACCTTCCTCGCGAATCTTGCTTTCCGTCCCGCCGCGGGCGATATCCGGACACGTCATCTTCCATTCCCACGCCGCGGGCCGCTCGGTGGCAGCCTGGAGGGGACTACGTGCACGAGCGAAACGGGGGCGAATCCATCGTGCGCATTGTGGTGATCGGTGCAGGCGTGATCGGTACGGCGCTGGCGGCGCGGCTCGGCGGCGGGGGACGGGAGGCGGGCAGACCCGCGGAGGTGTGGCTGCTGGACGGCGGGGAGCCGGGGGCGGGGACCACGGCCGGCTCCATGGCCTGGATCAACGCCCACTCCAAGACCCCGCGGCACTACCACGAGTTGGCGGTCTCGGGCATGCGCGCCCACGCCGACCTCGTACGGGCCACCGGCCCG
>NZ_JACBXC010001375.1 GCF_013870535.1 Streptomyces phytophilus
ACCCTCCGGGCGCGGCGCTACCTGGGCGTCGCCTGGCCGGAGGAGTACGGTGGCGCCGGTCTGTCGGTGCTGGAGCAGTGCGCTCTCCAGGAGGAGTTCGTGTCCGCGGGGGTGCCGCTGCTGCCGCTGCCGACGGACCCGTTCGGCCTCTCGCTCATCGGGCCGACGCTGCTGCACTGGGGCACCGAGGCGCAGAAGCGCAGCTTCCTGCCGCGCATCCTGTCCGGCGAGCACCGCTGGGCGCAGGGCTACTCGGAACCGGGCGCGGGCAGCGACCTGTTCGCGCTGCGTACGACGGCCACGCCGGTCGACGGCTCCTGGGTGCTCAACGGCCAGAAGGTCTGGCAGACCGCCGGGACCTTCGCGAACTGGATGTTCGTGCTGGCCAGGACCGAGCAGGATGCCGCGGGCGGGCGCGGTCTTTCGCTGCTGCTGGTCCCCGTCGACCAGGCGGGCGTGGACGTACGGCCGATCCGCACGATGACCGGCGAGGCCGAGTTCTGCGAGGTCTTCTTCACCGACGCGCGCGCGAACGCCGCGCACGTCGTCGGACCGGTCGGCGGCGGCGCCAAGGTGGCGCTGACGCTGCTGGGTTACGAGCGGGGCGCGGCCTCCGGGGCGCTGTACGCGGGCTACCGGGTCGAGCTGGAGCGGCTCTTCACGCTGGCCCGGGAGCGGGGCCTGGACGCCGACCCGCGGGTGCGGCAGCGGCTGGCCCGGTGCTGGTCGAAGGTGGAGATGCTGCGCGTCCTGGGCCTGAAGACGCTGGCCACCGCGGCGTCCGGCGCACCGCCGGGGCCGGAGTCGTCGGTGCTCAAGCTCTACTCCGCCGAGTACCACGCCCGGGTCACCGAGCTGGCGATGGACCTGCTCGGGTCCGACGCCCTGGTGCGCTCCGGCGAACCCGGCCCGGCGACGGTCGGCGCGGACCCGCTGGGCACGCCCGGCTCCCCCGCCGCCTGGCAGCACACGTTCCTGACCGCACGGGCCGGGACGATCTACGGCGGCTCCAGTCAGATCCAGCGCACCACGCTCGGCGAGCGGGTGCTCGGCCTGCCCCGGGAGCCGCGGCCCGGAGGCGAGCGGACATGAGGTTCGGACCGAGCGACGACCAGGCGGCGCTGCGCGACGCACTGCGCGGGCTGCTGGCGGAGCACGCCGGCGCGGCCCGGACCGCGTACGAGGGCGGCCAGACCCGGCTGTGGCACCGGATGGTGCACGAGCTGGGCCTGACCGCCGTGGGCGTACCCGGGGAGTACGGCGGCACCGGCACGAACTTCGCCGACGTGGCCGTCGTCCAGGAGGAGCTGGGCAGGGCGCTGGCCCCGGTGCCGTTCTTCTCCTCGGCCGTGCTCGCGGCCCGCATCCTGCTGGAGTCCGGCGACGCCGGGGCCTGGCTGCCGGCCATGGCCCGCGGCGAGGTCGTCGCCACGGCGGCGCTGGTGGAGGCGGCCGGCGACTGGTCGTTCGCCGCGCCGGCCACTACCGCGCGGCGGCAGGCAGGCGGCTGGGTGCTGGACGGCGAGAAGCACT
>NZ_JACBXC010001376.1 GCF_013870535.1 Streptomyces phytophilus
CCTCGTGGCCGTGCGCCGCCGCGGCGCCGGCACGGAACTGCCGCCCAATGCCTGAGCCGCTGCCGCCGCGGCGGCTGCTCGACCTGGACCGCGAGCACGTCTGGCACCCGTACGGGCCCATGCCCGGCCGGCAGGAGCCGCTGGTCGTCGACTCCGCCGCGGGCGTACGGCTGCGGCTGGCCGAGCCGGCGTGGGGCGTGGCCGAGCTGGTCGACGGGATGTCGTCGTGGTGGTCGGCGATCCACGGCTACCGCCACCCGGCGCTCGACGCCGCCGCCCGCGGGCAGCTGGACCGGATGAGCCACGTGATGTTCGGCGGACTCACCCACGAGCCGGCGGTGCGGCTCGCGGCGCGGCTGGTGGAGGTCACGCCGGAGCCGCTGCGGCACGTGTTCCTCAGCGACTCCGGGTCGGTGTCGGTCGAGGTCGCGGTCAAGATGTGCCTGCAGTACTGGCGTTCGCGCGGCCGGCCGGGCAAGCGCCGGCTGCTGACGTGGCGCGGCGGCTACCACGGGGACACCTGGCAGCCGATGTCGGTCTGCGACCCGGACGGCGGGATGCACGGGCTGTGGTCCGGCGTGCTGCCGCGGCAGCTGTTCGCCGGGCTGCCGCCCGCGGGCTTCGACGCGCCGGTGGACGGGGCGTACGAGCGCGAGCTGCGCGACCTCGTGGCGCGGCACGCGGACGAGCTGGCCGCGGTGATCGTGGAGCCGGTCGTGCAGGGCGCGGGCGGCATGCGCTTCACCTCGCCCGGCTATCTGCGCGTGCTGCGCGAGGCGTGCGACGCACACGGCGTGCTGCTGGTGTTCGACGAGATCGCCACCGGCTTCGGCCGCACCGGCGCGTTCTTCGCGGCGGACCACGCGGGCGTCGCACCGGACGTGATGTGCGTCGGCAAGGCGCTGACGGGCGGCTACCTGTCGATGGCCGCGACGCTGTGCACCTCCGGGGTGGCCGAGGGGATCTCGGAGGGCGAGGTTCCGGTACTCGCCCACGGCCCGACGTTCATGGGCAACCCGCTCGCTTCCGCCGTCGCCCTGGCCTCGCTCGACCTGCTCGCCGACGGCGGCTGGCGGCAGGACGTCAAGCGCATCGAGAACGGGCTGCGGGAAGGGCTGGCCGGGGCGGCGGAGCTGCCGGGGGTGGTGGACGTACGGGTGCTGGGCGCCATCGGCGTCGTCCAGCTGGACCACCACGCGGACATGGCCGCCGCCACCCGGGCCGCAGTCGGGGCCGGGGTGTGGCTGCGCCCGTTCCGCGACCTGATCTACACCATGCCGCCGTACGTGACGGGGGACGCCGACGTGGCACGCATCTGCACCGCCGTGCGCGCCGCGGCGGCGGCCGGCTGAGGGGCGAGGGGGGCAAGGCGATGGGCAGCGTACTCGTGGTCACCGGCACGTCGACCGGTGTGGGCAAGACGGTCGTCACCGCCGCCGTGGCCGCCGCGGCGCTGGCGCGGGGCCGCTCGGTGGCCGTGCTCAAACCGGCGCAGACCGGCGTGGCGCCGGACGAGCCCGGCGACGCCGA
>NZ_JACBXC010001377.1 GCF_013870535.1 Streptomyces phytophilus
ACGCGAACGGGCCGCCGACCGCGCCGGCAGCCGGGAGAAGGTGCTGCAGTCGTACACCCTCGCCATCGAGCAGATCATCACCGTGCACACCCGGCTGCAGGCCCACGACGGCAGCCTCGCCGAGGGCTCCCGCCCGCTGGCCGGCCTGCTGCACGCCGGCGAGGCGCTGGCGATCCAGGACACCCTGCTCGCCGGCGCGCGGGACGGCATGCTGCCCGCCCCGGACCACGGCCGCTTCGCCAAGTCGGTCGGCATGCAGTGGTTCGCGTACGAGATGCTCGCCGGACCGCTGCTGCCCCGCGGCGAGAAGGCCCGCTACGAGGCCATCACCACCTCCGCGGAGTGGGCCGAGAAGACCCGCATCGAGGAAGCGGTGCTGGGCGTGAGCCGCGAGGCGGGCAGCCCCGTGGACCTGCCCGCCGCGGCCGACGGATGGCAGCAGACGTACGAGCGCCTCGGCCCGAGCCTCGCGGGTCTGGCCACCGCCCGGATCCAGGCGCTCGCCGACGACGCCGACGACCGCGCCGGCGAGCTGCGGACGACGGCGTACATCACCGCCGCGGTCGGCGTCGTGCTGGTCGTGCTCGTCCTCGTCATCGTGCTGGGGATCAGCCGGACCATCGTGCGCCGGGCCGAGGGGGTGCGCTCCAGCGCGCTGGCCGTCGCCCGCCGGCAGCTGCCGCAGATGATCGTCCGGGTGCAGCGCGGCGAGGACGTCGACGTGTCGGTGCTGCCCGGACAGGTCGTCGCCACCGACGAGTTCGGCGAGATCTCCAACGTCGTCGGCCGGCTCGCGGAGGAGGTGGTCGAGGCGGCGCGGCAGGTGCACGAGGAGCGGTACGGCTTCGAGAAGTTCGCCGAGGGCGTCACCATGCGGTCCGTCACGCTCATCCTCGCCGTGCTGCGCACGCTGGACGAGCTGCAGCACCGCTACGCCGACACCGACCCCGCGCTGCTGTCCGAGCTGTACGAGCTGGACCACCTCACCGTACGGGTGCGCCGCCAGCTGGAGAACCTGCTGGTGCTCTCCGGCGGCTCGGTCGTGGGCCCGCACACCGAGCCCGTGCACATCGCCAACCTGATCGTGGACGCCGCCGGCGAGGCCCGCGGCTTCGCCCAGGTCACCAAGGAGTTCCAGGCCGAGGCGTGGGTGGTGCCGGAGGTGGCGGGGGAGCTGACCCACCTGATCGCCGAGCTGATCGAGAACGCCACCACCTACTCGCCCAGCGGCTACGAGGTCTTCGTCCGCGCCACCCACACCGCCACCGGCGTCGCCATCGAGGTCGAGGACAAGGGGCGGGCGCCGGAGAACTGGTACTTCGACTCGCTCAACGGGCGGCTGCTGGACGCGCCGCCGTACTCGGTGCTGGCCAAGTCCTCCGACCAGCTCGGCCTGTTCGTGGTCGGGCAGCTGGCGAAGCGCCACGGCGTACGGGTCACGCTCCAGCAGGGCCGCTTCGGCGGCGTGCTCGCGGTGGTCCTGGTGCCGTCCGTGCTGCTGACCGGCGCGCCGGAGCAGCTGGAGGACC
>NZ_JACBXC010001378.1 GCF_013870535.1 Streptomyces phytophilus
CGCTGCTGCCCGGCGCCCCTTCCGGCGCCGGGCAGGGCGCCGTCACTTGGCCTTGCTGCCGAACGCGAGGGCGAAGTACTCCACGTCGTCGCGGTCGCTGATGATGTCCTGCGCCAGATAGAACCGGCCGTGCTCGAATATGTACGGCACGCTGTCGCTGTAGGTCAGCGTCGACTCGGCCTCCGCCGTGTCGTTCGGCAACTCCAGCCAGATCTCCTCCTTGGCCGAGCCCGGGTCGATCGCGAGGATCTCGCCCCCCGTGTCGTACGTCCCCTTGCGGTACGCGATGACCTTGCCGTCCTCCACCCGCAGCGGCACCATCGTCCGCTTCTCGCCGGCGTCGTACTTCTTCGTCGGCTTGCCCGAGTCGAGGTCGAAGGCGACGATCTCGTTCGTGTCGCCGTAGTCGCTCTTGCCCTGGTGCTCGCGCGACGGCAGGTACATCGTGTCGCCGTCGACCGCCACCGTCGTGCAGGACTCGGCGCCGCCGGAGTAGTCGCAACCGGGCTTGTAGCGCGGGCCCGCCGACTCCGTGCCCAGCGAGATCTTCGAGCGCAGCTTGCCCTCGTCGAGGGCGAAGATGTCCGTCTCGGTGGTCTTGCCCGCGCCGATCGTGATCACCGGCGGCTCGACGGAGAGCACCTGCACGCTCTGCACCCCGTCCGGCACGTCGTACGACCAGTAGATGCCGCCGCTGGCCGGGTCGACCTTCTGGACCTTCATGTCCTCGTTGAGCGAGCCGCAGAAGACCAGGCCCAGCAGGTTCTCCCCGTCGCTGGCGTAGTCGTGGTCCTTGCACTCGGTGGTCGGCTTGGTCTGCCAGACCGGGTCGCCGCCGGCCAGCGGGAACGCCGCGGAGCCGGAGAGGCCGGAGGCGATGACGGTGTCACCGGCGATGGTCACGTGGTCGAACTTCACGTTCTCGTCGGCGCTCGCCACATGCTGCCGCCACAACTCGTCGCCGGTGTCGACGTCGAAGAGCACGACCTCGGAGCACGGAGCGTACGAGTCGTCGGGGTCGGTGACCTCGCCGTCCTGCACCAGCATGGCCGCCTTGCCGTCGTCGGTGACCACCCGCGAGGCGCCGCAGACCAGGCCGTCGGTGGGCAGCTCCCACGTCTCCTTGCCGGTCTTGGTGTCGTAGCCCTTCACGGCGTTCAGCTCGCCCTTGGCGTAGATCTTCTCGGTCGCCCACTGGCCCGCCGCGGGCCACGTCGCGCCCTCTTCGGCCTGCGGGTACGGGACACCGAAGAGCAACTCGCCCTCGGGGCTGGCGGGCTTGCTCTCGCTGACGGCCTTCTTGGCACCGCCGCCACCGCCACCGCCCCCGCCGGCCTGGGTGTCGCCGTCGTCGCGGGTGAGGAACCAGCCCGTACCCCCGGCGACCACGAGGATCGCAAGGACCGCCGCGATGACCGTCCAGACGGGCACGAGCTTCTGAGCCGCGGGTCGGGCGGGCAGGCCCGGGACCTGCGCCTGGGGATAACCGCCGGAGTGCGCCGGAGCCGGCTGCGCAAAGCTGTGGTGCG
>NZ_JACBXC010001379.1 GCF_013870535.1 Streptomyces phytophilus
GTGCTGCCGCCGTGTCCGGTGCTGCCGTGGGTGCGCCGGACGCGGAGAACCCGGAGGGCTCGGAGGAGCAGTTGAGGCTGGGCCTGGGCGCCTGAGAGGCGGCGTACGCACGCTGCGGTACGACACCTGGCGTACGGGCTCCGGAAGGCGGCCGGCGGAGGAGGGGGTGGCGCGGGCGGTGCTGGGGGAACGCAACCCGCCCGCGCCATATGCGCTGAGCCGCAGGTACGGGGGGAACCCCGGCCGAGCGCTGGGCCGATGACCAGTCGGCACATCACTTACAGCGTCGTCGGCGGAGAAAGTGTCACAGCCACAGCTCAGCCCCTGCGTACGGCGCGTACGGCACCGCGGACGCCGTACGGCACCGCGCGCTCAGCCGTAGACGACCACCTTGTCGCCGACGCGGACCTCCCCGAAGAGCTTCGCGATCTTCGCCTCGTCGCGCACGTTCACGCAGCCGTGCGAGGCGCCGGCGTAGCCGTTGGCGGCGAAGTCCGCGGAGTAGTGCACGGCCTGGCCGCCGCTGAAGAACATCGCGTAGGGCATGGGGGTGTCGTACAGCGTCGAGACGTGGTGCCGGCTCTTGAGGAAGACCTCGAACACGCCCTCGCGGGTCGGCGTGTACTGCGACCCGAAGCGCACGTCCATCGCCGCCAGCACCTCGCCGTCCTTCATCCACCGCAGGGTGTCGCTGCGCTTGCTCACGCACAGCACCCGGCCCTCGGTGCACCGCGGGTCGGGCTTCTCCATGGCCTGCGACGTCGGCGGGTACAGCTCGTCGCGCGTGGGCTCGTCCGTACGGGCCTTCAGCCGCTCCCACGTGACGACGTCGGTCTCGCCGGTGCGCGGCAGGCCGCGGTCCTCCTGGAACGCCGAGACGGCGTCGGCGGTGACCGGTCCGTAGTAGGCGGTGGGGCTCCGGTCGAAGACGCCCTCCGCGCGCAGCCGGGCCTGCAGCTCCCGTACCCGCTCGCTCTCGTCGCCCACGGCCATCAGGACCTCGGGGCCCTCCGGCGTCGGCTCCGCGGTGGGCGTTCCGGACGCCGACGCCTCGGCCGCGGGCTTCTCCGCCGGCTTCTTCTCCGGCTTCTCCGCGGACGGCGTGGCCGAGGGCTCCGCGGGCTTCTCTGGCTTCTCGGACTTCGCCGGCGCCGTGCTCGACGGCGGCGCCGAACCGCCCCCGCCGCCGGCCGCGTCCGCGGAGGCGGAGCAACCCGCCGCGAGCGCCGCGGAGGCGGCCGCGAGCGCGACGGCCACGCGCAGCGAACGGAGTTTCCTGTAGACGGTCACATGTGCTGGACGCAATTCGCCCACCCCCCCGGTTCCCTCCCGCAAGACATCGAACAATTCTCTCCGACGCCGCGGCCCCCCGGAACCCCGTAGCGCACTGTTGCCTCCCGGACACCTTGCGTTTGCCCCGATCCCCTGGAATGGCCCGCCGGCCGGGCGCCCCGCCCGGCCGGCCGTTGGCCGCCGTCAGGAGGGTTGGTTGTGCGCATGAACGCCGTCGGCAAGGGACTCAAGCGG
>NZ_JACBXC010000138.1 GCF_013870535.1 Streptomyces phytophilus
GATGTCGCCGGCGTACTCGTTGTCGCTGGTGTTCGGAACCTCGTGGAAGCAGGCGTCGCCACAGCGGTAGCGACAGGTCATGGCCGAGCGGCCGCCAGGGTGCGGCGAGCCGATGAGCGGCAGAAGTCTGCGCACGATCCCCTCCGGATTCTGTGAGTTCGCGCCGGACGCTAGGCGCGTAGCCCCGCCGGGGAGAGAAGCGGACCTGAACTCCAGGTGAACCCGCGCCGGTGGGGTGCGCGGGACACGTACGCTGAGCGGTTGGTCACCGTAAGTAATCGGATGGGTGCGACGCCCCGCGGCCGTTAGGATTTCGCCCATGGCGGCCACTGGAGAAGAGCAGCAGGGGACGAAGGCGTTCTACGTCTCGACCCCCATCTACTACGTGAACGACGCTCCGCACCTGGGCCACGCCTATACGACCGTCGCAGGCGACGTGCTCACCCGCTGGCACCGCCAGCGCGGTGAGAAGGTGTGGTACCTCACCGGCACGGACGAGCACGGTCAGAAGATCATGCGCACCGCGGAGGCGCACGGCGTCACCCCGCAGGAGTGGTGCGACAAGCTCGTGGAGGAGGCGTGGAAGCCCCTCTGGGAGCACCTGGAGATCGCGAACGACGACTTCATCCGCACCACGGAGAAGCGGCACACGGACCGGGTGCAGGAGTTCGTCCAGGACCTGTACGACAAGGGCGAGATCTACCGGGGGGGCTACGAGGGCCCGTACTGCGTCGGCTGCGAGGAGTACAAGACCCCCGGCGAGCTGCTCGACGGCGAGGGAGAGTACGCGGGCCTGAAGCTCTGCCCGATCCACAAGACGCCGGTGGAAATGCTGAAGGAGGAGAACTACTTCTTCAAGCTCTCCGAGTACGGTCCGAAGCTCCTGGAGTTCTACGAGGCCAACCCCGGCTTCGTCCAGCCCGAGTCGGCCCGTAACGAGGTCCTCAGCTTCGTCCGGCAGGGCCTCAACGACCTGTCGATCTCCCGCTCCACGTTCGACTGGGGCGTGCGGGTCCCGTGGGACGACAATCACGTCATCTACGTGTGGATCGACGCCCTCCTCAACTACGCCACCGCCGTGGGCTACGGCGCGGACGAGCAGAAGTTCGCCGGCACCTGGCCGGCCGACGTCCACCTCGTCGGCAAGGACATCCTCCGCTTCCACGCGGTGATCTGGCCCGCGATGCTGATGGCCAACGGGCTGCCGCTGCCGGGCAAGGTCTTCGCCAACGGCTGGCTCATGGTCGGCGGCGAGAAGATGTCGAAGTCCAACCTGACCGGCATCAAGCCGCAGGACCTCACGGACCACTTCGGCGTCGACGCCTACCGCTGGTACTTCCTGCGCGCCATCCAGTACGGCCAGGACGGCTCGTTCTCCTGGGAGGACTTCACCCACCGCTACACCAGCGAACTCGCCAACGACTTCGGCAATCTGGCCTCACGCGTGGGCGCGATGACCGTCAAGTACTTCGACGGCGACCTCCCCGCCGCCCCGGCCGCGGGCCCCGCGGAACAGGTGATCGTCGACGGCCTGGCGCACGCGACGGCGGAGGCGGACCGGCGCATCGGTGACGAACTCGACTTCGCGGGCGGCATCGCGGCGGTCTTCGACTTCATCAAGAAGGTCAACCTGTACCTGACGGAACAGGAGCCCTGGAAGGTCGCGAAGGCTGCGATCCCCGGAGCCGCTGACGCGGCGGGCTCGCCCGAGGCCCAGGCCCGCCTGGCGACGATCCTCTACACCGCGGCGGAGGCCCTCCGCGCGGTCGCGGTCCTGCTGCACCCGGTAATGCCGGCGACGTCCCAGCAACTCTGGACGTCCCTGGGCGCCGAACCGGCCCTGGGCCCCCTGGCGGACCAGCGCATCGCGGAAGCCGCCGAATGGGGCCGCCTCCCGGCAGGCGCGAGGGTCACGAAGGGCGCCATCCTGTTCCCCCGCCTGGAGGACCCGAAGACGGACTGAGGGTCGTCGCCCCCCGGAGGGAAGGACGGCGACGCCCTGCGCCGGCTCGGCAAGCACGATCGAAGGCACGGCGGCTTCCACCGGCAGCTTCTCCGCATCGATGTCGGGAGATCGAGGAGCGGTTGGCTGCCGGCAGGCGAAAGGGCTTGAGTCTCCAGCAGGGGGAGACGCAAAGGTGGGCGCATGGACGGCGACACGCTCTACTCGATCGGCGAGCTTGCTCGGCGGACCGGTCTCACGGTCAAGACCGTTCGGTTCTACTCCGATCGCGGAATCGTGGCGCCGACGGACCGCAGCCCCGCCGGCTACCGCCTCTACAACATCGACACCGTCGCACGCCTGGACCTCGTGCGGACCCTGCGCGAGCTGGGACTGGACCTTCCCACGATCCGCAAGGTCGTGGACCGCGAGCTCTCGCTTCCCGAGGTCGCTGCGGCGCATGCCGAAGCACTGGCAGTGCAGATCCGGGTCCTGAGCCTGCGGCGCGCGGTGCTGTCGGCGGTGGCCGAGCGCGGGTCCACACCTGAGGAGACGGAACTCATGCACCGGCTGGCCCAGCTCTCCGCGGACGAACGCCGACGTCTGATCGGCGATTTCCTCGACGCCGTCTTCGGCGGTCTTGACGCTGCCCCAGGATCCGCGGGGGTCATGCGCTCGATGACCCCCGAGCTGCCCGACAACCCGGAGGCGGAGCAGGTCCGGGCGTGGGTGGAGTTGGCCGAAATCTCCCTGGACCCGGATTTCCGCGCCCTCGTGCGGCGGATGGCCGAGGACCAGGCAGCCGAGCAGGCCCGAAGCGACACGATGGTCCCGCGCCGCGACATCACCGCAGCCGTCCGTGACCAGGCCGACCCGGCCCTGACCGCCGGCATCGACCCGGCCTCCCCCCAGGCCGATTCGATCGTCGCGGCGTTCACCGCGCACTACGCGCACCTCCTCGGCCGCCCCGACGACGTCGAGCTTCGCCGCCGACTGGCGACTCGGCTGGAGAGCGTGAACGACCCCCGCAGGGAGCGGTACCTCCAGCTGCTCGCCGTGGTCAACGGCTGGCCGGCCCCGGAGAGTCTGGCTCCGGTGTTCGACTGGTCCCTCCAGGCTCTGCGCGTCCGGACACAGCCATGACGGTGCGGCGGCAAGGAGGCACCCGGTTCAGTTCGCGAAATCCGCGTCAGCGCCGGCGCGTTCCCGGGGCTCACCCAGCAGCACGCCGCGGCTATCGCCGCCGACGAGGGTCTGAAGACCGAGCTTCTGGCGCTTCGGCAACCAGGTGATCGACGAGATCGCCCCCGACCCCCGGGACTGACACCGACTTGCCAGCTCAGCGTCGGCCGGGGAGCTTGAACGTTGCCCAGACGGCCTTGCCCGGGCCGTTGCGTTCGGAGGTGCCCCAGTCGTCGGCGAGGGCGGCGACCAGGAGCAGTCCGCGGCCGTGGTCGTCGGTTGCCGCGGGCGAGCACACGCGGGGCTCACCGCCCCCGGCGTCGTGCACCTCGACGTGGACGAGGTGTTCCTGCGCGTCGACGCGTACGAGGAAGAGGCGGCCGGCGGGGGTGTGGCGCAGCGCGTTGGTCGCCAACTCGGAAACGCACACGCGAATGTCGTCCACCCGGTCCCCCGCGCACACCCGGGAGACGACGAAATCCCGTGCCTTGCCCACCGAACGGGCACTCCGGGCGAACATGCCCGACTGCGTTGTCATCGCGTACCTCCTTCCGGATGAAGCTGAAGCGTGTTCCCCTTCCCTCCCTGTGGGTAAAGCGATCGAGGCCGGACTGCCGAAGCTCGGCGTCCACGCGACACTGTGCTTCATCGCTGCTCATTTCTACTCAGGAATCGGGATCCTGCGCGCATGACCAAGTGCAGCCGTTCCGGTGGCGTGGCAGGGGGTGAGCAGGCGGACATTCGGGCGGACGTTTCCGTCGCCGCAGTCGAGGCGAAGTCCCTACGGTTGGAGGTACTTTCCGGCTGGCGAGGGAGAACGTATGGCGCAGGTGGGCGTGAACCGTCTGGCGCGGTTACGACGGGCCGCGGGATACACGCAGGCGTCATTCGTCGCGGCGTTCACCGCGGAAGCGGCCCGCCTGGGCGTGCGAGCTGCGGTGAGCGTGCGGCAGGTGAGGCGCTGGGAACGTGAGGCCCCTCCGCCTCTGCCGCATCCGGGTCAACAGATCGTTCTCGAAGTCATCTTCGGCGTGCCGCTCGCCGAGATGGGGTTCGACGCACCCCCGCACCGCGTGACGGCCGCGGGGACGGTCAGCGATCCTGAAGCGGTGAAGCGCAGGACGTTCGTCGCCGACGCCGGATCACTTGCCGCAGTGGCTCTGTCGCCTGCCCTGCGAGGCCCCCGCGTCGGGGCTGCCGATCTGGTCAAGCTGCGGGCGCGGCTGGACGGCCTGTACGAGACCGATCACACAGCGGGCAGTGTCCCGGCCATGACCGAGGCGCACGGTATCGAGAGCGAGATCACGGGGGTACTCGGGTCCGCCACCTACACGGGGAGGGTCGGCCGCGAACTGCAAACAATGCTTGCCGAGTTGTATGGCCACCGCGCTTGGTACGGCTATGACGGAGGGCGCATCGAGCGCGGACGAGCCTCCTGCCTGGAGGCTCTGGCAGCGGCGCAACTCGTCGGCGACCCGCTGTTGCAGGTCTCCGTCCTTGAGACGCTCGTACTGCTCGCGATCAAGGCAGGGCGGACCTGGGAGGCGGCAAGCGCGGTCGAGAACGCTCACCGGCTCGCTACCCGCGCCGCGGCCGGTCATACGGTGCATCTGGTCATCGCTCTGCGAGACGCCAACGTCGCCACCCACGCAGGCGACCTGGCTGGTGCGCGGCGGGCCCTGAGCCGCGCGGTGAACCATCAGGCGCGGGCGGACAGAGACTCCGAGGTTCCCGGTTGGGCCCGCTTCGTCGGCCCCTTCGAGGTCGACTACGCCACCGCCGACATGTACGTACGGGCGGGGCAGCCCAAGCGGGCGGTGTCCTTCCTGCGCGCCGCCGTACGCGGCATGGGAGGCGAACTCGCCCGCAACGGCGCCTCGTACCGGGTCAGACTTGCCGGCGTACTTCTCGACGCAGGGGAGGTCGACGAGGCGTGCGCGGTGATGAACGGTGTACTCGACACCTGGGGAGGTATCTCCTCGCCGCGACTGCTCAGCCGGGTCACAGAGTTTCAGCGGGCTGCGGGCGGATTGGACAGCGTCGCGGCCCGCGCATGCGGCGACCGCATCCGCGAAACGGTCCCGGGGAGTGTCACGTGAGACAACGACAGGTAGTCGTCTTGGAGCAGATGGACGGTCGGGCCGCCGTGCAGGCCGAGGACTCGTTCCGTCTGGTCTACGCCGAAGCGTTCGCGGAGCCGCCGTACAACGAGACCGAGAACGACGTGAAGGCCACCTTCCGGCGCTTCCGCTCCCAGACGCGCAGGACCGCCTTCCGTGCTGCCTTGGCCCGGACCGAGGACGGTGAGCCGGTCGGGATCGCGTACGGGCATCCGCTCGGTGCGGATACGAGGTGGTGGGACCAACTCACCGAACCCGTGGCGGAGGACATGCGGCGCGAGGACGGACGCCGCACCTTCGGCCTGATGGAACTCGCCGTGCGTCCACCCTGGCGCGGACGAGGCATTGCCCGCCGCCTCCACGAGACCCTGCTCCAAGGCGTCGGTGCCGAACGCGTCCTCCTCAACGTCCACCCCGGCAGCGGAGCTGCATCGGCCGCGTACCGGGCGTGGGGTTACCGGAAGGTCGGCGAGGCACGGCCGTGGGCCGGCGCTGATCTGCACGACGTGATGGTGCTCTGTCTGGACTGAGCTGCGCTTTGCGCCGACATCGGCGGGCGGTCACGTCGATTGCCACGGATCGTCCGCGTCCTCGCCGACGCGGTCCTCGTCGCCGTAGAACTCGTCGGCCCCGGCGCGCAGTTGTCGGTGGCTCAGCCGTGGTGCGGGGGGGCTCGTCCGACAGGTTCTCGTGCTTCCGTCGCTCTGCGACCTCGCGTGCCAGGTCCAGCCAGGTCCCGTACGGCGGCGGATCGTCCTCAGAGTCCTGGTCCGAATCAGTCACGGCTGCTGCCCGTCGATGCGGGGCGGTACGGGTGCCAGCCGTGCGTCTGCACGGTGAAGCCCATCGGCTCGGGGAAGGTGAGCGGCTGACCGAAGATGCCCTTGCCTGTCTCGACGTAGACGCGGCCTTCGAGTTCGAGGACGTGCCAGGTCGCGTCGTTGGGGTCGACGACAAGGTAGACCGGGATGCCCACGGAGGCGTAGCGCTCCCGCTTGTCCTCCCAGTCTCGCTTGATGGCCGTACGGGTACTGGAGACCGTCTCGACCACGGCCAGCACGATCTGCGCGGGCCAGTCCGCGTCCGCCTCGTCCGGCGGGCGGTCCTCACCTCTGATGATCACGGCGTCGGCACGCGGACGATGGTCGTTGGCCACCAGCAGCCCGCGCGCGGACCACGCCTCGAACGGCTCCGGCGTGTGCCGAACGAGGCTCCGACCTGGAAGGTCGTGAACGTGGCCGGGGTTTGCCTGCATGACGAGCTCGCCGTCGAGCAGTTCGACCCGCAGGCCGTCCGGGGCCTCAACGTCATGCCACAACTGAACCAGCGCGCTGGCCTTGTCCAGGGAAGCCCGAGGAGCGCCAGATTTGGTTCACAGGCGCCAGGTGGGGGCCGAGGGCTGGGGGCGGTAGGTGCAGGTGGTGCCTGTGGAGACTGACTGTTTGAGGTGGGTTGCCAGGGCCGGGTGGTCCTTGGCGATCTTGCGGAGGGCGTCGCGGATGCGGGCGCCTACCGCCTTGCGGGCGCGTTCCGCCTCGTCGCCGAGGCGGCGGGTGCGGCCCGCGAGGCCCGCGGCGGCGCGGAGTTCCTCCAGGAGTGCGGCCCGTTCGCGGTCGTACGTGGCGGCGCGGGTGTCGTCGCCGGTGGCGGTGGCGTGGTCGATCTCCTCGTCGAGGAGTTCGAGGCGGCGGCGGTAGCGGGACTTGGCCTCGGCGTCCAGGACCGGGTCGCCGCCCAGGCGGTGGGCGGCTGCCAGTTCCTCGCCGCCCTCCGGGTTGAGGAGGCGTACGGCAGGGAGGTCGGTGCCGGGGGCGGCGAGGAGGGTGTGCAGGTCGCGTAGGCCCTTGGCGTCGGGGAGGTGCACCGTCCTGCCCGCGTACGTCAGCGTCCACACCCGGCCGTCGTAGCGGAACTCCTCGTCGGGGGGTGGCAGCTGCGGGGAGGGTTCGGCGGCGGGGGCTTCCGGGGGCAGGGCCATGCCCAGGCGGGCTGCTTCCTCCGCCGCCGCGCGCGCCAGCTTCTCCGCCGCCGCGTCGCCCTGCTCCCGCAGTACCCGCGCCAGCCCGTGGCGGGCCAGCACCGACCACGGGCGGGCCTGGAGGAGGTCCGCCGAGCGGCGGGCGGCGCGGAAGCCCTCCACGGCCGGGGCCCAGCGGCCCTGCGCCGCGTCGACCAGCGCCAGCCAGTAGTCGATGGGGCCGCTCATGTCCCAGCCGTAGACCGCCACGAGCCACTGCCCGCGGTACGGGGAGAGGGCGTCCCGTACCTTCTCGGCCAGCTCCGGGTCCGCCGTCGCGGCCGCCGTCTCCGCCTCCAGCCGCAGCCACATGGGGAAGAAGCCGCGGTTTTGCTGCTCGTCCGTCGGCGGGCCCGCGGCGATCAGCCGCCGGGCCGGCTCCGGGTCGCCGCGGCGCAGTTCCGTCAGCGCCCGGAGGCACTCCGGGAAGCCGTGTCCGGCGGTGGTGACCCGTGCCGCCGCCTCGGCGGCCTCCTCGTACCGGCCCTGGAGCATGCGGATCGTCCACCAGTGGTGGTCGAGCAGCTCGATCCAGTGCTCGTGCTCGTTGTCCCGGCCCATCTCCACGACGTGCGCCATGTGCCGCTCGGCGGCGTCGAAGTCGCCGCGCAGCGTCTCGACGAGGGCCTCGTCCATGGCCAGGGTGTGGCGGATGCTGGGGAGGTCGCTGCGCTCGGCGGCCTCGACGTAGCCCCGGTACGTGTGCGGGAAGCGCGGGTCGCCCAGCTCCAGCATCGCCACCCAGCGCATCGCCACCGCGATGTGCCGCCCCGCGGGGCTCCCGGCCCGCTCGGCGAGCGTGATCAGCTCCTCCGTCAGCGCCAGCCGCTCGGCGGCCGTGCCCAGGCCCCAGATCGCGTTGTGCCGGGTCCACAGGCCGAAGCCCAGCTCCTCGTCGTCCTGGCCGCGGCGGGCGCTGACCGACAGGGTGATGCTCAGCTCCGCCGCCATCTGGTCGGCCGACAGCTCCCCGTCGGCGTCCGCGCCGCCGGCCCGCTCCGGGTGGGCGCTGCGCGCCAGCGCGCGGTGCGCCTCGCGCAGCAGCAGGCGATTGGATTCCGCCTGCTCCACGGGGACCGTCGCGCAGTACCCCTCCCCGCTGTAGACGCCGAGGGCTACGCGGGCCAGCAGCTCGGGGTCGTCCTGCGCCCGGGCCGTACGCACCGCGTCCGCGAACAGCGGCCATGCCTCGGCCGCCCTGCTCCCGTGCAGCAGCGCCCCGCCCAGGTCCAGGGCCGTGAGCACCCGGCAGCGCACCGACGCGCCGGCGGACCGCTCGTACGCCCGGCGCAGATGCGTGAGGACCTCGTCGAACGCGAGCCTGTTGCCGGCGTCCTGCCCGGCGGCCCGCAGCAGGGCGACGGCCTGCTCGGCGGGCAGCT
>NZ_JACBXC010001380.1 GCF_013870535.1 Streptomyces phytophilus
ACCGGGGTGTCGGCGCGGCATCCGGGGCAGGACGGGCTGGCGCTGGACGGTGTGGATCTGGCGCTGACGCGGGGGCGGCGGGTCGCGGTGGTGGGTGCGTCGGGGTCGGGGAAGACGACGTTGGCGCACGTGCTGCTGCGGTTCCTGGATCCGGTGGCGGGGACGTACCGGCTGGGCGGCGGGAAGGCCGAGAGCACCGCTCTCGCTTCGGAGCACCGCTCACCGGAACACCGCTCTCCCGCGAGAGCACTGCTCTCGAATCAGAGCACCGCCGACGCTCTCGCCTGCGACCCCGACGCCGTACGCCGCCTCGTCGGCCTCTGCGCCCAGGACGCCCACCTCTTCGACAGCACCCTGCGCGAGAACCTCCGCCTCGCCGCCACCGACGCCACCGACGCCGACCTGCGCGCCGCCCTCGCCGCCGCCCGCCTCCTCGACTGGGTCGAGACCCTGCCCCGCGGCCTCGACACCCCCGTCGGCGAACACGGCGCCCGGCTCTCCGGCGGCCAGCGCCAGCGCCTCGCGCTGGCCCGCGCGCTGCTCGCGGACTTCCCCGTGCTCGTACTCGACGAACCCGCCGAGCACCTCGACCTGCCCACCGCCGACGCCCTGACCGCCGACCTCCTCGCCGCCACCGAGGGCCGGACGACGGTGCTGATCACCCACCGGCTGACGGGGCTGGCGGCGGTGGACGAGATCGTGGTGCTGGACCGGGGCCGGGTGGTGCAGCGCGGCACGTACGCGGAGCTGGCGGAGGCGGACGGTCCGTTCCGCCGCACGCTGGTACGGGAGCGGGCGCACCCGTCTCCGTACCCGTACGAGGACGCGGACAGCCCCGGGACATCGGGCGTAGGGAACAATTCCGACTTTCCTCACCGAGAGCCGCTTATTACCCTCGGGACATGACCGCTGCCGACTCCATGGACGCCGCCGCCCGCGCCACCCGGGGACTCCAGGGAGTCTCCAGCGAGCTGGCAGAACGCGTGACGCAGTTGCTGGCCGCCATGCGGTCCATCGGCACGGGGCTGCAACTCCACCCCACGCTCGACGTGATCGCGCAGACGGCGGCAGAGCTGGCCGGGGCGCGGTACGCGTCGATCGTGGTGATCGACGAGCAGAGCGGTGACCTCGACGAGTTCGCGTCGTACGGCGTGGACGAGGTGGACCGGGCGCGCCTCGACGAGATCCCGGACGCGCCGGGGACGACGCTGACGGTGCCGATCGATGTGGACGGGCGGTACTTCGGGGACCTGGTGCTGTCGGAGAAGCGCGGCGGTGGCCGGTTCCGGGACGACGACCTGCACCTCGTACGGATCATCGCCACCGAGGCGGGCATCGCGATCGGCAACGCGCGGCTGCATCTGGAGACGCGGCAGCGGGAACGGTGGATCGACGGGGCGCACGCCGTGACCACCGCGCTGCTGTCGAGCGCCGACGCGCGGGACGCGCTGGGGGTGATCGCGGAGCAGGCGCGGGGGCTCGCGGACGCGATGGCGGGGGTGGTGCTGCTGCCGCGGTCGGGGAGC
>NZ_JACBXC010001381.1 GCF_013870535.1 Streptomyces phytophilus
GCGGTGGCGAGGATCCACCCGGCGGCGGTGAGCAGATACGCCACCCACTGCGCGCCGCCGCCGGGCGCGAACGCGTTGCCCTGGCCGAAGTCGACGACCGGCAGCAGCGTGTCCAGGGTGTAGACGAACGGGTTGAACCCGATCTTCTTGTCCGGCTCCAGCGGCCGCGGCCGGTCGGCCCGGAAGAGCAGGGAGCCCAGCGCCAGCAGCCCGGCCAGCCAGGCGACGGCGAGTTCGGGGCGGTAGCCGTAGCCGACGACACCGTCCTGCACGACGCCCCAGACGCGGGCGTACCAGGGCAGCCGGACGCGGCGGGCGCGCTGCTTGGCGAGCAGGACGCGGCGGGCGTCGTCGTCGTGGCCCAGACGGCGGTACTCGGCGGCGAGTTGCTCGTACGGCTGCGGAACGTACGCGCTGTCGCCCCGGCTCAGCCAGGGCAGCCGCTCGGCGGCGGAGAGCGGGGCGTGGAGCTGGCCGTAGACGGTGCCGTCGAGGTGGACGCGGGACGGCCACGAGCCGGCGGTGTCGTGCAGCACCCCGAAGGTGGAGTGGCGCAGGTCGAGAGCGCCGTGGAGCCGGGCGGTGCGCAGGTCGGCCTCGGGGCTGCTGGTGCGGCGTACGGAGAGCGCGGTGGCCTCGGGGGTGTGCCGGGCGATGCTGCTGCCGGCGAGGTCGAGGCGGCCGGTGATCTGCGCACCGGACAGCACGACTCGGCCGGTGGCCGTCACGTGGTCCCCCTCGACGTCCCCGCCGACCTGGATCCCGTACGCGTTGAGGGCGGTACCCTCCGCGTCTCCCCGCAGCTCGGCACCGCTCATCACCAGCCTGCTGCCTATCGCCGTGCCGGCGATCCGCATCTCGCCGCGGGAGCAGAAGCCCTTGTCCAGCACGACGTCGGAGCCGATGTGCGCGCCGGGGACGTCGAGGGTCTGCCCGGCCGGGTGGTCGAGCGTGGCGGCGCGCAGGAACAGCGCGCCGGTGATGGCGGCGCCGCGGGCGGCGAGCCTGCCGGTGGCCGTCAGCCGGTACGCGGACAGGTCGCCGTCGATCTGGATCCGGGCGGCGTCGAGCGTGATCCCGTCCGGGCCGGGGGTGAGGGTGGCGGCGCGCAGGTCGATGCTGCCGCCGATGCGGGCGCTGCGCAGCACGACCGTCCCCCGGGCGGAGAAGTCGTCGCGCATCAGGATGTCGTTGTCGACCTGGAGGCGGGTGGCGTTGAGCGCCTCGCCTTCGGGGCCGTGGAGGCGGGCGCCGTTGAGTATGAGGGTGCCGGCGATGCGGGTGGCGACGAGCCGGATCTTGCCGCTGGTCGTGCAGCCGGTGAGGCGGAGGCTGCCCTCGGCCCAGAGGTGGGAGGCGAGCAGGCCCGGCAGATGCGAGCCGTTGAAGCTGAGCTGGCGCGTACGGGCTCCGTAGAGGTCGACGGACTCCTCGAACGAGCATTCCTGGAGCCGCAGATGGTGCTCCACGTCGGCGTGGTCGAGCGCGAGGCGGCCGGTGATCCGCGCGCCGGTGAGCTGCACCGC
>NZ_JACBXC010001382.1 GCF_013870535.1 Streptomyces phytophilus
TGTGGACCCGGCTGGCGCCGGACCCGCTCGCCGCCGACGGCCACGGCGGCATGCCGCGCGCGGGCTACGACGTGGGCTGGCAGGTCGCCGAGGACGAGCGCTTCCGCCGGGTGGTGCGCAGCGGCTCCGCGGTCGCGCTGCCGGAGCTGGGGCACTCCGTCCACCCGCAGGTCCGCGGACTGCGCCCGGGCCGGCAGTACTTCTACCGCTTCCGCACCCACGGCCGCACCAGCCCCGTGGGCCGCTTCCGCACGGCGCCCGACCCCCGTTCCGCGCACGGCTCGTTCACCTTCGCCACCGCGTCCTGCCAGGCGTGGTACCACGGCTACTTCGCGGCGTACCGCGACATGGCCGCCCAGGACCCGGACGTGGTGTTCTTCCTCGGGGACTACATCTACGAGTACGGCATCACCGCCGCCAACATGTGGCGCAACGCTCCGCTGCCCGGCGCCCGCCACGAGACCGAGACCAGCACCCTCGCCGACTACCGGCTGCGCTACGCGCTGTTCAAGTCGGACCCCGGCCTCCAGGCCGTGCACGCGGCGGCCCCGTGGATCCTCGCCCCCGACGACCACGAGGTGCAGAACGACTACTCCGACGAGACGTCGTACTACGGCCTGAGCGAGGAGGACTTCCTGCTCCGCCGGGCCGTCGCGTACCGCGCGTACTACGAGAACTGCCCGCTGCCCGCGCTCGCCCTCGGCCACGGCCCCGACGCCCGGCTGCACCGCCGGCTGCGCTACGGCCCGGCGGCCCTGCACGTCCTCGACGCCCGCCAGTACCGCGACCCCAAGCCGGCCGACGCCGCCGAGCAGCACGCGCCCGGCCGCACCATGCTCGGCCGGGAGCAGGAGCGCTGGCTGTACCACGGGCTGCGCACCTCCGGCGCCCGCTGGAACCTGCTGCTCCAGCAGGTCGGCCTGGTCCGGGTGACGGAGAACCGCGTCGACCAGTGGGACGGCTACCCGGCTGCGCGCCAGCGCCTCCTCGACGTCCTCGGCGAGCCGGGCGTCGCGCCGTCCGTCGTCTTCACCGGCGACTGCCACCGCTCCATCGCCGGCGACCTCCTCGCGGACTTCGCCGACCCCGGATCGCGCGTCGTCGGCAGCGAGTTCCTGGGTACGTCCATCGCCTCCGACGGCGACGGCGCACCCACGGACAACTACACGAAGGACTGGATGCAGCACCCCTGGATGCGGTTCTACGACGGCCGCCGCGGCTACGTCCTCGGGCACGCGGACGCGGCCGCGGTCACCGCCGGGTACCGGGCGGTGCCGTACGTACGGGCCGACGACCGGGCGGCCGGGTTCGCGCTCGACCGCTTCCGGGTGGCACACGGCCGCCCCGGCATGCAGAAGGTGAGCTGACACCATGACCGCACCCACCGCGAACACCGCCGCCGGGCGGCCGGGTTCCGGCCCCGCGCCCGGCTCCGTCTCCGGTCTCGCCGCCGCCGGCGGGCTCGGCGCGGTCGAGCTGACGTGGCGCCCGTACCGGACCCGCGGCACGCAACTCGTCGACCACT
>NZ_JACBXC010001383.1 GCF_013870535.1 Streptomyces phytophilus
AGGACTCGGGTCCGAAGCGGCCCGCGGCGACGAAGACGGCCAGGGCGAAGTAGACCAGGTCCAGCACGATCTCCTTCTCGTGGCGGCGCAGGCGCGTGACGACCGCACCGGCCATCAGCAGCGTCGCGCCCAGGGCGGCGAGCGGCACCAGGACCGGCGCGATGTCGAGCACGGCGGGCAGGATCAGGCCCACCGCGGCGAGGGCCTCGACGGCGCCGATGGCCTTGACGGCGCGGGCGTCGAAGTCCTCGACCCATCTCCCGCTGCGGTGGGCGGCCAGCGTCTCCTTGGGCAGCGCCAGCTTGGAGACGGAGCCGACCGCGTAGACGGCGGCCAGCACTCCGGCGGCGATCCACAGAGCGACGTTCACGGGCGTCCTCCTAGCAAGGGGTCGCACATCAGACGCCGCAGAGCCCCTCCCTGTGACACCCGCCGGTACGCGACCAGGTCAGCCGCCGGGGGCGTCGGCCTCCTTCGCCCGGTGCGCCGTCTCGACGATCTCCTTGATGCGCGCCATGTTGAGCTGCGACATCTCGTTGAGGTGGTCGGTCATCTGGTCGTTGTCGTACGGGGCGCCGGCCCGCATGTCGAACTCCTGCACCCAGCGCATCTCGGTGCCCTCGCCGGTCACGCGGTAGGTCCAGTGCAGCTTCATGTAGACGAAGGGTCCGGTCTCGATCCGGTACGCCTCGACCCGGAGGGCGTCGCGGTCGGGCGCGCGATGGGAGACCCACTCCCAGACCCGCCCGTTCGCGTCCGGGCACGTCTTGATGCGGAAGTCGATGCCGTCGCCCGTGCGCCGGAGGATCTCCGTCTCGGCGTAGCCGGCGAAGAGGTCGGGCCAGGACTCGACGTCGTTGGTCATGGTCCACACGAGGTCGACCGGGGCGTCGATCACGACGGAGTGCTCGGTGCGTGCTCCCATGTCAGGCGTCCTTTCCGGAGAACATGTCGTTGATCAGCCGGACCGTGCCCCCGGGGGTCCTCATGTCGCCCTCCGGGACCTCGATGCCGAGGGTCTGCTTGATCCGTGCGGACAGCTCCAGCAGGGCGAGCGAGTCGTAGCCGAGTTCGTCGAAGCCCATGTCGGCGATGTCGCCGTCCAGGTCGGCCACGTCGGACTCTCCTGCGCAGTCCCTGATGAGCGTGACGAGTTGCGAGAGGGTGATCCCGGACACGGGTGGCCTCCTTAGGCAGGGCGCGTGACCGCGCGGTGGTGGGGGGACTGGCCGTAGCGGCCGAGGACGATCGCCGAGTTGAAGCCGCCGGCGCCGCGGGCGACGACCAGCGCGTTGCGCACCGGCGTCTCGCGGGGCCGGCCGAGCACCAGGTCGATGCCGAGGCCGGGGGCGGGCGAGCGGGTGCCGGCGGTCGGCGGGATGACCGAGTCGCGCATCGACAGCAGGGCGGTCGCCATGTCGAGGGCCGCCCCGCCCGCGTAGAGCCGGCCGGTCAGCGTCTTGGGCGCGGTGACCGGGACGGCCGAGGGGCCGAAGACCTCCGCGAGGGCCGCCGCCTCCGCCC
>NZ_JACBXC010001384.1 GCF_013870535.1 Streptomyces phytophilus
GTCCGGTGCTTGTTCGGGGAGCCGGGCGGTCGTCCGGGGTCGGGCCGGTGGAGTCTAGGTGCTCACCCAGCTCATCGCGCTCATCGACGCCACCCCCGCCGGCCAGACCATCCGCGCCTCGGTGTTCGAGCTGGAGGACGCGGCCGTCGCCGACGCCCTCATAGCCGCCCACCGCCGCGGCGTCGCGGTGAAGCTGATCGTCGACGACAACACCCGCGACAAGGGCAGCGCCGCCTGGACCTCGCTGCGCGGCGCGCTGGGCACGGACGACACGAGGACGTCGTGGATCGTCGTCTGCGACGACCGGTTCGAGACCCCCGGCCAGGACAACGTCCAGCGCGGCTGCCTGCCGACCCCGCCGCCGGGGCCCGCGTACAACCACAACAAGTTCTTCGTCTTCACCAGGGTCGGCCCCTTCGACGACGGGACCAGCTACGACAAGGTCGTCTTCCAGTCGTCCTCCAACCTCAACGACTGGTACAAGAACGAGTCGTACAACGACGCCGTGACCTTCACCGACGCCACGGTCCACGACGGCTACGCGAAGTTCCACGAGGACCAGCGCCGCCTGCGCCACACGGCGGGCGGCGACAACACGTACTACTGGTCCACCCCCACCGGCTCCCGCTACCGCGCGTTCTTCTTCCCGCGCGGCGACTCGAACTACGGCAACCCGGCCACCGACACCGTCGTGGGCGCCCTCGACGAGGTGGCGTGCGCGTACACCGGCACGGACGGAAAGCGGCACCAGACGGACATCCGCGTCGCCATGTTCCAGTTCCTCGGCTCCCGCAAGCAGGTGGCCCAGAAGCTGGCGCAGAAGCGCGCGCAGGGCTGCTGGGTCGACGTCGTCTACAGCGAGGGCGACGCGACGGTCGAGGGCATCCTCGACGGCGCGGGCATCCAGCGGCAGTACTGCAACTTCACCAACGGCCCGGGCATCGACGTGCGTACGCACACGAAGTTCTGGCTGCTGGACGGCGACTACAACGGCAGCATCACACCGCGCGTGTACACGGGCAGCCACAACTGGACCGGATCAGGGCTGCGTTCCGCGGACGAGGCGATGGTACGGATCACGAGCGCGGACTACCACGCGAAGTACCTGTCGTACTTCTACAAGATCCGCGACACCTGCAAGGCCCGTACGCCGTGAGCCGCCCGCGGCCGCGCCGGGGCGTGCGCGCCCCGGCGCGGCCCGCGGGGGTGCGCCCTACGCCTTGAGGGCCAGCCACAGCTCCATCCGCGTGTCCGGGTCGTCCAGCGAGCGACCGAGGATCTCCTCGACCCGCCGCATCCGGTAGCGCAGCGTGTGCCGGTGCACCCCGAGGTCGGCCGCCGCCGCGTCCCACTGCCCGTGCCGCGACAGCCACGCCCGCAGCGAGGCGACCAGGTCGCCGCGGCCCCGCTCGTCGTGCTCGCGCAGCGCCCGCAGCGTGCCGTCCGCGAACGCCTGCACCGCGTCGTCCGCCAGCAGGTCCACCACCGAGCCCGCCGTGACGTCCTCGTGCTCCACCAGCACCC
>NZ_JACBXC010001385.1 GCF_013870535.1 Streptomyces phytophilus
GGCCGCGGCTGCCAGAGCGAGTTTCCTGAGTCGGGTGGAACGCATAGCTGTACTCCCTTTTCTGGACACAGAGGGATTTCAGAAGCATACGGCTCATGCCCCGGATACCCGGTAAGACCCGTGACGCCCCCCGGGGGTTGTAGAAGCATCCGGCGCAAATCCACCCGATCTTTCGGGCCGGGGACGGGGATCGCACGACGCGTAACGGGGCGCGGGCGCACCGGGGTTGGGGCGACGCACGCGGGGCGGCGCCGGAGTGCGGCCAGCCGCAGAGGAGCCTCTTGCGAACAGCCCGGTGGCCAGAGGGTGTTCAGTCCGGGTACGGGAAGGGACCGGCCTCGTCGGGCGGGGCTGGATCCGCAGGTTCGTCGTCCGCGGCGGGCGGCGGGTCCTCGGGAAGCCCGAAGAAGCGGCGAAGGTCGCCGGCTTCCCGCTTCTTGCCCGACGCCTCCATGGCTTCGGCCATCCGCGCGACCATCAGGGCCATCTCCGGGTCCTGGCCGGTGAGTCCGAGCCAGTCGGCCGTCATCTCGACGAACTCCTGCTCCGGCGGCACGACCGCCTCCCCGGGGCCGCCGTCGTACTCCGGCTGCCCGTACTCCGGCGCGGGTTCCGGTTCCGGTGCGTACAGGAGGTCCCGGAAGGGCGGGGCCACCTCGCTGTTGTTCGCCGCGGCGGAGAGCTGCGCCAGCAGCCCGATGCGCTCCACGGTGCCCTCCACCTGCTCGTCGTTGCGCGCGAGCCACCAGACGACGGCGCTGCCGGGGTCCTTGAGCACGTCGTCCGAGAGGTACATGCGCTTGTTCCGCTCGTAGTTGCGCTCGTGCTCCCAGACGTCCTCGTCCTTGCGCACGTTCGACAGCTTGCTCAGCCGGTCCTGGTCGGACTCCGACAGCGCCAGCCCGACGTCCTTCGCCATCGCCAGCACCCGGCCGGAGGCGTCCGCTTCCATGACGCTCAGCACCCCGTTGAGCTGGTGCCGCGCCATGGCCGGCGACCGCGGGGACTGCCGGGCGGCGAACTCCCGGGCCCGCAGCAGGACCGCCTGCACCGCGAGGCCGCAGGGGTCGAAGTGCGGGGTGTCGCCCGCCTCCGGGATCCAGCGCACGGTGGCGGAGAAGAGGAAGTCGTAGTCGGGCATGGCGCTGGGCAGCGAGACGTCCACGACGCGGTGCTCCTGGCGCGGCGGGGGCGGGATCGGGAGGTCGGGCTCCAGCGTGCACTCGGTCGGGATCGACCCGCCGCGGCGCGCGCCCGCCCGGGCGGCGGCCACCGTGCCGGCCAGGGCGGTGGCGCCGACGGCGGGCCAGTACCAGCGGGGCCAGTCGGTGGCGAGGCCGGCGATGGTGAGGACGAGCAGGCAGATGACGGTGAGGAAGACCGTCAGGATGCGGTGGCCGGAACTCATCGCGGGGCCTCCGGGCGGCTGTCGGCGTCGGCGGGCGGGCGCTGGTCGGGGGGCGGACTCGGGTCCGGCGGCGGGCCCAGGCCCTGGGCGCTGTCGAGGCTGCGGCGGTAGT
>NZ_JACBXC010001386.1 GCF_013870535.1 Streptomyces phytophilus
GGGGCACTGGCGACGGTGGTGATAGCCGGCGCGGTCGCCGCGGCGGTGGTCACCACCTCCGGCGGCGACGACGACCCGTCGGGCGGCGCGTCGAAGAACCAGATATCCGGCGCGGAGAGCGAGAGCGGGGAGGGCGACCCGACGTTCTCGTCGGTGGCCCCGCCGCCCGACCCCAGGAAGCTGATCTCCTCCGCGGACACCGACCCGGCGCCGCTGACCGTCGACAGCTTCTTCCCCAACGCCAAGATCACCGTCGACGGCCACACGTACGACCGCAGGGCCACCGACAGCACCGACAAGTGCGCCTCCGCCGCCTCCACGGAACTCGCCAAGGTCCTCAAGGCCAACGACTGCAAGCGGCTGCTGCGCGCCACGTACACCCGCGGGGACACCGCCGTCACCGTCGGCGTCGCCGTCTTCGACAACGACGGCCCGGCCGGCCGCACCGCCGAGCAGGCCCTCGGCAACCTGGAGTCGCTGCCCGGCAAGGGCGTACCCGAGTTCTGCCGCGCCACCGCCTGCCGGCTGACGACCAACACCCTCGGCCGCTACGCCTACTTCACCATCGCCGGCTACGCCGACGGCAAGGCCGTCACCACCCAGGACCGCGCGACCAAGGAAGCCGTGCAGGACACCGGCTGGTACGTCTACCGCCGCATCATGGACCGCGGCCGGGAGCAGTCCCTGAAGTCCACCGAGCAGTAGCGCGCGCCCCCCTTCCGGGTGAATCACCGCCCTCCGATAGGCGCAACCCGCGTGGTGCGAGGGCGCCCGCAGTGATCCGCTGGGGCCATGAAGATCCTGGTCACCGGCGCCACGGGCGCCCTCGGCAGCCGACTGCTCCCCCTGCTCACCGCGGCCGGGCACACCGTCACCGGCACCACCACGAGCGAGGCGAAGGCCGACCGGCTGCGCGCCGCGGGCGTGGAGCCGGCCGTACTCGACGTCCTCGACGCGGCAGCCGTACGGGAGACCGTGGCGAACGCCGCCCCCGAGGTGATCGTGCACGAGGCCACCGCGCTGTCCCACAAGATCGAGCTGCGCCCGCGCGACCTCCGCCGCCTCGACGCCTCCTTCGCCCCCACCAACCGGCTGCGTACCGCGGGCACCGACAACCTGCTGGCGGCGGCCGCGGAGTCCGGCACCCGGCGGTTCGTCGCGCAGAGCTTCGCCGGCTGGCCGTACAAGCGCGAGGGCGGCTGGATCAAGACCGAGGAGGACCCGATGGAGACCGACCCGCCGGCCGGCTCCGAGGAGTCCCTGGCGGCCATCAAGCACCTGGAGGAAGCGGTCACCACCGCCCCGGGCATGGAAGGCATCGTCCTGCGCTACGGCGGCTTCTACGGCCCCGGTACGAGCATCTCCCCGGGCGGCCAGCAGGCGGAGATGGTGCTCAAGCGGCGCCTGCCGGTGGTGGGCAGCGGCGACGGGATCATGTCGCTCATCCACATCGACGACGCCGCGGCGGCGACGGCCGCGGCGGTGGAGCGGGGCGCGCCCGGCGTCTACAACGTCACCGA
>NZ_JACBXC010001387.1 GCF_013870535.1 Streptomyces phytophilus
AGAGCCCCAGCCGGCCAGCGGGCTCAGCTCCAGGAACGGGGTGTCGGGGTCGCCGGTGCGCAGGTCGACGCGCTCGGCGGTGGGGAAGGCGTCCCACAGCCGCCGCTCGGGCGGGCTCAGCTCGTCCGGTCCCACGTGTGTCGTCCCCCTCGATCCCGCGCCGGCCGCGGTGCGCGCACACGCATCCGCTGCCCGTACTCAACCACTCCCGCGCACCGCCCGGTTGGGCAGCCCGCAGACCCGGGGGCCGGCGGGCCCACGGGCGCCGCCGACGCTCCCGGCCGCGTACACGCACCGCAGCCCGCCGCGGTCGCCCCCTCGCCCCATCGCCCCCTCGCTCCTCACCCCCCTCGCCCCCTCGCCTCCCCCCGTGCCCGGGCAGCCCCCGCCGCCGCGCGGCATCATGGGACCGTGCGGTTGGAAGCGATCTCCTGGGAGCGGCTCACCGAGGCGCTCGCCGAGCGCGTCGCGGGGATGAAGGCGGCCGACGGCAGCCCCTGGCTGCGCGTCGCCGTGGACGGTGCTCCGGCGGCGGAACCCCGGGCACTCGCCCAACGGGTCGGCGATGCCCTGCGTGTGCTCGGGCGCGAGGCCCTCGTCCTCGACGCGGGCGCGTTCCTGCGCCCGGCCTCCCTCCGCTACGAGTTCGGGCGCGAGGACCCCGACGCGTACTACGACACCTGGCTCGACACCGGCGCGCTGTGGCGCGAGGTCTTCGGCCCGCTGGAGCCCGGCGGCGACGGGCGCGTCCTGCCGGACCTGTGGGACCCCGTCACCGACCGCGCCACGCGCAGCCCCTACGTCCAACTGCCCCCCGGCGCCGTCGCGCTGCTCCACGGGCCGCTGCTGCTCGGCCGCTGGTTCCCCTTCGACCTGACCGTTCACCTCCGTCTCTCCGCCGCGGCTTTGGCCCGGCGCACACCGGAGCAGGACCGCTGGACACTGCCCGCCTTCGCCCGCTACGAGGAAGAGGCCGACCCCGCGGAGGCCGCCGACGTCCTCGTACGCCTCGACGACCCGCGCCGCCCGGCCTGGCGACCGGAGCGCCCGTAAGCCCGCGGCGCCCGCGTCAGGGCCGCCGCTTCGGCTCGTGCGGCTCCTCGTCGTCCTTGCGTATCGGCTCGTACGGCGGCACGTCCCGGCCCGGCTGGAAACGCGAGCCCTGTCTCATGTGCCGGACCACCACCACGATGTCGACGGTCGTGATGGCGGCGAGAGCCGCGGTCACCGCGGCCCAGACCGGTTGGTCGACGACGACGAAGAAGACCGTGCCCGCGATCATCCAGAGCGTTCCCCACAGCGCGAGCCAGAAGCGCAGGCGCAGCGGAGAGCGGGCGTGCACGGGCTCGTCGCCGGAGCGGATCGGCCTCATGCCTAGCACCTCCTACCTCCAGCATCCGACTCCGCGGGGCCGAGGTCCAACCAGGCACGCTGCGCGTACGACCCCCTACTGCGCGCAGCGCGCCAGGGATATCCGCCGGCCCTGCGGCCACTGCGCCTCGGGCAGTCCCTCCGCCC
>NZ_JACBXC010001388.1 GCF_013870535.1 Streptomyces phytophilus
GCCCGGCGATGACGACGTTGCCGACGGCCAGGGCGACGAAGTACGCCTCCGCGTGGTCCACGGCGCGCGCGAGCAGCCCGCCGCCGACGTTGACGGCGCCGAGGTAGACGATGTCGGAGGCGATGGTGATGTGCCCGTTGCGTACCTGCTGCAGGCTCATCGTCACCATGTTGAGCAGCCCGAACGCCAGCCAGCTGGGCGCGACGATCGTCAGGTAGTCGTCGGTGAACGCGGCGGTGCCGCCGTCGTCGCTCATCAGCCTGCCGAGCGGCCCGGCCAGCGCGAAGCCGGCGACGGCCAGCAGCGCGTACACCATCAGCACGTACCGCACGCCCTCGCGCAGGACGGGCCGCAGCAGGTGGCTCTCGCCGGCGCCGAGGAGCTGGTTCATGGTGATGGCCACGGCCGAGCCGAGCGCGATCGCGGGCGACAGCGACAGCACCTGGATGGCGTGCGCGCCGCCGTAGCCGGCGACGGCGTCGGAGCCGAAGTCCGACAGCACCCACAGCGAGGTGTAGTTCATGCCCGCGATGAAGAGGTACGAGACCGCCACCGGCACGCCGACGGTGACCAGGATCCCCACCGTCTGCTTCAGCGGCTCCGCGGGACCGCGGAGGCGCAGCAGGCCGGTGCGCGCCAGCAGGATCAGCCCCGAGGTCAGGCCCACCACCGAGGCGCCGGCGATCGACGCCGGCACGGCGAAGACGCCCATGTCCGCGTAGAAGCCGAGGAGCCAGACCCCGAGCACCTGCATCCCGGCGACGGCGACGGTGATGACCGACGCCGACCGGGCGCTGCCCCAGCCGCGCAGCGTGCCCGCGACCACCGAGGTGAGCACGGCCAGCAGGAACGAGGCGGCCACCAGCCGGGCGAAGAGCACGAAGTCGTCGTGCGAGGCGGCGTCCACGTCGAGCGTCGCGGCCATCTGCGGCGCGGCCAGCGCGATGACCGCCGCGGCGACGGCGAAGCAGCCGAGCGCGATGGCCCCGATCCGCACCAGCGGCGGCTGCGAGTCGTCGCCCGCGTCGGCGCCGCGGCGGCGCGCGGAGACGACCTGGCTGCTGATCTCGATGCCCTCCTCCAGCGCCAGGAAGAAGAAGGAGATGGGGATGAACAGGGCCCGGATGTACAGCGCGTCGCCGCCCATGTTGCCCAGCAGCGCCGAGATGGCGAACTGGGCGCCGAGGCCGGTGACGACGCCGAGGCAGATGGGGACGGCCAGTCCGCGCAGCCGGACCCGCAGGTCGGCGGGCGGGGCGGGGGCGGGGCCCGGGGCGGGGTCGCCGTGCTCCTTGACGTCAGTCATCGAGGATCCTGCCTTTCCGGTGGCCCAGGGCGAGGTTGAGCCGCTGCATGGTGCCGGTGCCCTCCATGAACTCGAAGGCGCGGGCGTCCCGGTGCAGCTTGTCGAGCAGCGGGTGGTCCAGCCGGGCACCGGGCCCGAAGAGGCCGAGGGCGAACCCGGCGGTGTCCAGGGCCAGTTCCGCGGCCCGGTACTTGGCGGCCGAGGCGACGGTG
>NZ_JACBXC010001389.1 GCF_013870535.1 Streptomyces phytophilus
CGCACCCCGGCCGGCGTCTACGGCCTCACCGACGCCGGCGGCCTCGACCCCGATCCGGGCACGAAGCTCCCGTACGACCACGGCCCCGCCTTCACCGCCACCGGCCGCGGCTACGAGGGCGAACCCCTCGCCGGCTCCTTCGACCACGTCGTGGCGATCAACTACAACCGCAAGCCCGGCACCACCCCGCTCGACTGGACCCGCCCCCTGGGCGACGGCCGCGGCGGCGGCATCTGGGTCCACGTCGACCACGGCGGCCCGACGAGTGGCTGCGTGTCGCTGGCCAAGCCCCACATGCGTACGCTTCTGCGGACCCTGGATCCGCGGAGGCGCCCGGTGACGGTGATGGGCCCGCGGGCCTGGCTCGCGCGCTGACCCCGGCGCGATTGTCGGACCCGGCCGCTATCGTGTGGTGACGGAGAGTGAGTTGGCCGGGGAAGGGCAGGGGGCGCGCTGTGGGGTGGGTCATCGGGGCCGTCGGGACGCTGGCCGTCGCTGCGCTGGTGGCGGTGGTGTCGTCGGAGGCGACGGACGGCTGGAGGAAGCTGAAGGCGCGGTTCTCCGGGCGCGGGGAGCCGAGTGCGAGGGAAGGCGATCCACTGCCCGCGGGGGCGGCGCATTTCGTCAACCGTGTGGAGGAACAGGCGGTGGCTGCCGCCGCCTTGCTGTCCCCGGCTTCGCCGGCCGGGGCACCGGCGCCCGGAGCGCCGACCCGCGGACCCTCGGCGCCCGTTCCGGTGCTCGCGGTCAGCGCGCTGTCCGGCATGGGGAAGACCGCGTTCGAAGCCCACTTCGCGCGGGCGAACAAGGCGCGGTTCGACGGCAGTCCGCTGTACGTGGACTTCGGGGCGCTTCCCGGGGGTTCGCAGTCCGCCCGGCTGTCGGCGGCGGTCGGTGAAGCCCTGCGGCAGCTCGATGTGGGTCCCGGCCACCTGCCCGACTCGCTCGCCGGACTGACCACGCTGTACCGGCAGAAGTCCGAGCGGCGCCGGCTGCTCGTGGTCCTCGACGAGGTCACCGAGGCAGCGCAGGTCCGCGCGCTCCTCCCGAGCCACCCGGGCAGCGCGGTGCTGGCGGCAGGCCCGTCGCGGATCGGCGAGCTGACGCTCGACGGAGCGCAACTGATGGCGCTGGAGCCGCTGGCCGCCGAGCACGGTCTGCAACTGCTGACGCACCTCGCCGGGGACGGTGGCCGGATCGGGGACGAGCCCGAGGCGGCCGGGCGGTTGGTGGAGTACTGCGCGGGAATGCCGGTGGCGTTAGGCATCGTCGGGGCCAGGCTCGCCATGGAGCCGCGGCTGACGCTGCGGGCGCTGGTGGCGGAGCTGTCGGACGAGGAGCGGCGGCTGGAGGGCCTGTCGATCCCCGGGGAGGAGCTGGGCGTGTCCGCGGTGATCGAGATGGCGTACGGGAAGCTGCCCGCGGATGTCGCCCGGCTGTACGGGCGGCTCGGGCTGCTCCCCTGGGCGCGGTTCGACGACGACGTCGCGGCGGCCGTCGGCGATCTGCGGA
>NZ_JACBXC010000139.1 GCF_013870535.1 Streptomyces phytophilus
TACCGCACGCACGAATACGACGAACACACCGGCGACCTCACCCGCCAGGTCACCGACCGCACTACCGGACCCCAGCGGCTGGACGACGTGCGCTACACCCGCGACGACGCCGGCAACATCACCTCCCAGACGACCACCAGCGGCCAGGACGCACAGCAGACCACCGACCGCCAGTGCTACGCCACCGACGCACTGCGCCGCCTCACCGACGCCTGGGCCACCACCGCCGACACCTGCGCGAACGAACCCACCCCCGCCACCGTCGGCGGCGGCCCCGAAGCGTACTGGCACTCCTACACCTACGACGCCATCGGCAACCGCACCACCGAAACCCAGCACGCCGTCACCGGCACCGCCACCGACCAGGACGTCACCCGCACCTACACCCAGCCCGACCCCGGCCAGCCCCGCCCCCACAGCACCACCAAGGTCACCACCGCCGGCGGCAGTGCCAACGGCACCAGCGAGACCCTCGACTACGACGCTACCGGCAACATGACCGCCCGCAGCGGCGGCAGCGCCGACCAGACCTACACCTGGGACAACGAGGGCCGCCTCGCGACGGCCACGGAGAGCGGCACCTCCACCGACTACGTCTACGACACCGACGGCAACCGCCTACTGGCCACGACCAGCGACAACACCGCCACCCTCTACCTGCCCGAAGGCAACGAACTCCACCTCAATCCCGACGGCACCGTCAGCGGCACCCGCTACTACGCCCACGACGGCGAAACCGTCGCCGTCCGCAGTCCCGGCAGTCCGATGCACTTCCTGGTCTCCGACCACCAGGGCACGGCGATGCTGGCCATCTCCCTCGCCGCCGGCCAGGCCATCATCCGCCGCAAACAACTCCCCTTCGGCGCCCCCCGCCCCACTACCCCCACCGGCACCGAACCGGACTTCCCCGGCACCAAGGGCTTCGTCGGCGGCACCCTTGACGACACCGGCCTGACCCACATAGGCGCCCGCGAATACGACCCTAACCTCGGCGCCTTCATCTCCCCCGACCCCCTCCTCGACCCCGCCAACCCCCTCCAGGCCAACGCCTACGCCTACGCCAACAACACCCCCGTCACCGCATCCGACCCCACCGGTGAGATGCTCTACGACGAAGTCACCAAACACGGCTACGGCAACAACAAGGTCCGCAAAAGCTGGTACCGCAAACAGGGCTACACCAACAGCCGAGGCCACGTCTCCAGCAAATACCGCGCCCTCGTCCGCCACAACACCAGAAGCTTCAACTCCTACTGGGCCCAGACCCGAGCCCAGCAAGCCCGCGCCCAGGAAGAGCGCTACCGCCTCGACAGCATGAAACGCGCCCAACTCCTCGCCGCCGCAAAAGCCAAAGCCGAATGGCAGAAGAAGGAGAAAAACAAGACTTCCATCCTCGGTGGGTTGAGTGCGGCCTGGGATGCGACTGGAGGGAAGCTGAAGAAGAGGGTGTTGGATTCCTATTTCTCCGGGGATACCACAGGGATCTGTATCAGTGGTGCAATCGGCGTTGGATACGGTAGGTCTGGTTCGCTCTGCCTGCTCAATACTTCACGAGAAGACGGTGTCACCGACTATGGAATCAGCTTCTCTCACGGGGCATCCGATCCTGTTGTGGGAGTCAGCCTGACCGGTGGACTCATGGGTAGCAACGCCGACTCCTTTGAGCAGATAAAGGGCCAGGGTGTCGGATTCGGAGTTACGGCCGGCAATGGGCCAGCCGTTTCCATCGACTATGAGAGGGCGGTCGGGGTAAGCAATTCGCGCGGCGAGCCGGTTTCCTCCACCATGCTTTCAGGCGGCGCTGGAATTGGAATAGAGGGTGGAATCGGCGCAGAGGAAACTAAGGTGTGGAAGCTATTCTCGGTGCCTAGTTGGTAGGGGTGGTGAAATCTTAATGGGGCAGATCCTCCTTACCGTGATATTTGCTTTGATGGGTGCTGCCTTGATGTTGGATCTCGGGGGAGCTGCTCAACGTTTCTATGACATCGTCGATGCAGTTATGTTTGGAAGATCGGGAATGGCCACCCCGCGATTGGTTCGATTTCTGGGCGGCGGAATATTCCTACTGTTTTCTGTGATTTCAGTTCTTGACGCTGTGGCGCTAACAACGGGAACTGGGACGTGAACCTTTCCGCACTCCGGGAGTATTGACCCCGGCATCCGGGCAGATGGGTCGCGGCATACAGACCCGCCAGTGTGGCCAGCAGGCGGTCGACGAAGGCGAACTTGTACTTCGTCCCGGCTCCCACCTCCCACCGTCGCGGTCGAGCCGTCAGCCGACGCTGATGCTGCCTTCGACGGCCGGGTGGTGGGCTGGGAGGCGGCCCCGCACTGTGCGGGTTGTTCGTGACGCCCGTTCGACGCACTACGTGGCCGACGGAAGTCCAACGGCGCCGAACCCGCTCTGACCTGGGGTCTTTTCTGCATAGCTTGAGGAAAGATGTTCCCGATGACCCACCACAAGGAGGGCGTGGCAGTGGTGAGGACGAAAAGGTCGCCTGACCTGTGATTTTCGTGATGCACGTGGACAACAGGGGCGTCTGCTCCACCGATCCGATCCATGTTGCTCACGCCGATGCGGCCCGATACGGGCAGGGCGACGAGCATGTCAACGTGCCGCGTGATCACACAGAACGCCCTGGGGCCGGGCACCCCCACGGCCGAGTGCAGAGCGCAGGGTAGGTCCTCACTCTGCCCGTGGATCCAGCGTGAACAAGAGTCACGGACCCGCTGTTTCCGGCGGCTGGATCCTGGCTGGATCCGCCCCGACCCTCCGGTGTTTCCGCAGGTTAAAACTGTGCATCCGGTGTTCCGCTTCAATGTATAGGCCACGCAATACCGTGGGTCGGGCGAATTAGCGAACTACCGGGTTGGCCGGGGGCGGCACGGATCCGGGCCGCCCCCGTTCGCGTTCCGGGGCTGGATATCGGCTGGGGAGCGCCGAACGGTGGGCCAGTGGATGGGGTACGTGAAGCAACTGATGGGTCGGCTTCGGGGAGTTTGCTACTCGGAGCGGCGTGCTTCCTGGAGTAGTTCCCAGCCGGCGTCGGCGGCTTCCCCGGCCACGGCATGCGGGTCGCCCTCGCCTGCCAACACCTTGTACTCGGTATGTCCGAGGAGTTGCCACGCCGCGCGCATCTCCGGCCACGACGGCATCACTTGGCCGTCGTCGCATTGACCGATGTACGGACGCAGGACTGCGTCCCGGGCGGCGATGGTGCCCATCGCCTCCTCCTGTACGGGTACCAACTGCTGAAGCTTGTTGAGGTCTTCACCCGCGTCCGGCTGGGACAGATAGGAGGTCACCAGGTCGCGTGCCGCGGGAACGTTCGGTGCGTTCCGGTAGATGTAGAAGCCGTACACCGAGACCATCGACACGGCTTGCCTGTCGCCCAGCGGGGGTACCGCGGCGACGCTCACGTCCATGCGCTGGTTCTTGATCGAGGCGAGGGCACGTGACGAGCAGACCAGGAACGGGGCGCGGCCCTCCAAGAAGAGCGGTAATGCTTCCGCGCGGCCGATGTCCGGGTTCAGTGCGCCGCTCCCGCCCGGGCCGGTGCCGAGCCTGCTCAGCCGGACGAACGCGTTCACGAAGTTCTCGCGCCACGCTGAGATGTCTTCGAACCTGTCGGCGCCGCCCGCTTCGGAGGGAGTCCCGCGCAGGCCGAAGAACGTCCCGCCGCAGCTGGAGAACAGTGGCCACATGTGGTACGGATCGCCGGCATTTCCCGCTGGATCAGGGGAGCCGACCTGGAGTGCGACTCCGGCGCCGTCCTCGATCCCTTTGGCTTCGACAACTGCGTTACCGGCGCGGATGGTCTCGTCGAACGTCGTCGGCATCGGACCGCTGCCCGCAAGCGCGTTGTTGCGGATCAGGGCCACGCTGTCGAAGACGTACGGTATCGCGTAGAGCTGTTGTTGCCTGGTGAGCGCTTCCACGGCGACAGGGGAGATCCGAGCCAGCCCTGCGGGGCTGAACGGCGGTTCGAGTACCGAGCCTTCCTGTACGACGCGCCCGATCCAGTCATGCGGCCCGGCCACCACGTCCGGAACGTGGTAGCCGCGTGGTGGGCGGCCAGTCGCGACGAGTCTTGTGAGCGCTTCTTCGAGCGCCTCGGTGCGGTCGAACGACTCCACCTTGACAGAGACCGCGTACGCTCTGCGGAAAGGGCTGGAAGACCCGAAGTACCTCGCCAGAGTGCGAGCCCGGGTCCGCTCCGCCCAGACCACCAGCGACCGCACCCGGTCGAGCCGCTCCTCGTTTCGGGACCAGTAGCCTCTGCCGTCCCGGAAGGTGATCTGCACATCGTGCGGTGTGCCGTGGTGCCTGGTCGAGGCATCCGCGGGAGACGGCTGGGCCCGCACCGACCGGTGGACGTCGTCGCTCGGCCACAGGTGCTCGCCGCCCGCCTTGAGGACGGCGATGTCCTTGCGGGCCGTACGCAGGTGTGAGCCACAGGTGACAGTGATGACCAACTTCTGAAACGTGGCCGTGGATTCGTTGAGGACGATGGCACCTGTCGAGTCGGGGCCGGACTCGACCTGCCAGCCAATTTTGAGGCTTTTCGCCCGCACCGTCCGTTGGTTGGAACGGATGGCGCGTGTGAGAGCGACGACTCCTGTGATCGCGGTACAGAGGGCGACGACGGTGGAGGCAACGACTTCGATGTTGCTCAGGAACGGCAACACCGCCGCGTAGTCAAGTGACCGCATTGCCGCACCATATCCAGGCACCTGCGTCTTCGCGAGAAGTTCGAGGCCGGAAGCCGACCTTGGCGGGCCTGTGCGGACCGGATGCCGCCGGGATGGTCAACTTCCCTGGCGCTGCTGACGCTCCCGCCGTCGCCGCACACGCCTGGCGTACTGCCCGGCCCGCGACCTCTGCGCGCGATCGGTCGAAAGTACCCGGGGATCTGCCGCGCGCTCGTACAGCTCAACCTCGAAGGAGTCCGCGTCCACCTCGACAAGACGAGCCAGGGCATCCCGGTCCTGCTCTGCTGTCGGACGCGCTCGGACCTCGTCCCTCCACACCTGACCGCTCGCCTCGGCTTCGTCCATCTCGCCACTATATGGGCGGGCGGCAGCGTGCGAAGTCCGCCCGAACCAAGGTCCGGAAGAAGTGCCCCGGGCCCTGCGCCCGGTGCGGGGCGGAGGGGTCTTCGGTGGTTACTTCGGCGCGTCCGCGTCGGCGGTGTGTGCGGCGTCGGCCGTTCGGTGGGTTCGGGTGTGATCCGGGTCCGCGGCGGTGACGAAGGCGGCGCGGGGGTGTTGGACGGATTGGAGGGAGACGATGTCGCGGCCGAAGAGTGCCGCGGTGAGCCAGACGGCCAGGACGCGGATCTTGCGTTCCCAGGTGGGGACGGCCAGGACGTGGTAGCCGCGGTGCATCAGCCAGGCCGGGAAGCCCTTGATCACGAGGCGCTTGTACTGGAAGATGCCGCGTCCCACGCCCAGGGTCGCCACCGCGCCGAGGCTGTCGTGGCGGTAGGGGCGGATCTTGCGTCCGCGCAGGCCGGCCACGATGTTCTTGGCCAGCCGCTTGCCCTGTCTGACGGCGTGCTGGGCGTTGGGCATCGTCAGCGCTCCGGGTACGTGCGAGGCCAGGTCGGGGATGGCCGCGTCGTCGCCGGCCGCCCATACGTCCGCGAGGGGTTCGTCGCCGGTGCCCACGCGGAGGTCGGCGCGGGTCAGGAGGAGGCCGCGTTCGTCGAGCGGCAGGTCGGTGTGGTTGTGGACGACCGGGTTGGAGGCGTTGCCGGCGGTCCAGACGATCAGTGCCGAGTCGAACTCCTCCCCGTTGGAGAGCACGATGTGTGCGTCCTTGGCGGACTCGATCTGGGTGTTGAGGTGGACGCGGGCGCCGCGCTTTTCCAGGGAGCGCACCACCCAGGCGCCCGGCTTGTCCGTCACCTCGGGCAGGATGCGACCGCGGGCCTCCACCAGGTGGAAGGACAGGTCGTCGGCGGTCAGCTCCGGGTAGGACCTGAGGGCGGCTTTGGACAGTGACAGCAGTTCGCCGAAGCCCTCGACACCGGAGAATCCGCCGCCGACGAAGGTGAAGGTGAGGAGGGCCCGCCGCTGGGGGCCCGGCGGCAGGGAGGCCGCCTGGTCGAAGGCGGTCAGCAGCCGGTCGCGGATGGCGACCGCCTCCTCCACGTGCTTCAGGCCGATCGCGTGCTCGGCGACACCAGGGATGGGGAAGGTACGGGTCACGGCGCCCGCGGTGACCACCAGGACGTCGTACGGCAGCCGGTAGTCCTCGTTGTGCTCCGGCCGGACGGTGACCGTGCGCTGCGCGTGGCGGATGTCGGTCACGGTCCCCGCGATCACCCGCGTGCGGCGCAGATGCCGCCGCAGCGAGACGGCGGCGTGCCGTGCCTCGATCGAGCCGGCGGTCACCTCGGGCAGGAACGGCTGGTAGGTCATGTACGGACGCGGGTCCACGATCGTGACCCGCGCCTCGCCCCTGCGCAGCTTCTTCTGCAGCCGCCAGGCCGTGTAGAAGCCCGCGTACCCGCCGCCGACGATCACGATCTCGCGCATGATTCCACTCTCCCGTTCACCATCCGGCACCAGGCACCGGTGTCGCGGACCGGGCCACTGCTCATCAGGGAGACAAGACAGCAGATCGGGGCGTGACAGCCGGATGCGAGGGACTTCGTCCGGGTACCCCTTGGCGACCATTGTCGAAACCATCTGTGAGCTGCGGCGCCCACGGTGCGGGATACGAGCCGTGTACTGCTCCGTACGTCGCGGTCTTCGGCAGCACCGGCCTCCCGAGGATCTCGTACAGCCCGTACGGGCCGTCGGCCGGGGGAGGGGAGGCCGGGATCGGGAAGGCGCGGCTGGTCGGTGGGATGGCCGGGTGCGGGGAGTTGCCAGCGCACCGGTCACGTCCCGCAGGGGTGCCCTGGCAAGATCTTGTTACGTGCTCCGGGCGTCACTTCGGCCGTTGTCTCCTCGCCTGCCCGCGGCAGAACCCGTGCCGCGCGACCCGCTGACACCACCCCGCCCCTCCATTACCGTTAACCGTGGAACTCGTCTTCCTGCCGGGAGAGTTGATGAGCAGTGTGACTGACTGCAGCGAGCGTGAGCGACGAGTGAACGGGGCGACCGCCGGAAGCCGGAGTCGAGCGGCGAGGGCGGGTTCGACAGGGCGTACGAATGCGGGGCTTCCGAATCCATCCTCCACACGATCACCGACGCTGCTCAGAACCGGCTCCTCCGTTTCCCGAAGCCCGGGCTGACCGAGGTTTAGCGGAAGCTGCCGGCTCTTTTTCCGGGTGCGACGGATCCCGCCCGAATCGACTTCGGCAAAACGCGCACGGAGTTCGCGGGGGAGGCGCCCGCCGGGACCCGGACGGGACGTTCCGCGGCGAACCGGGTGCTCCGGACGGGTGGGCGGGATCACCGGACAGTGGTGGTCAGCGGGGGTAAGGTGTCGGCTTCCGGACTTTGATGTCAGGTACGCAACAATGCAAACCCGCCGACGGGACCACGGTATGCAGTCGCCGTCGTCGGTGCGGATCGCCGAGCCGACAGGAATGGAGCCCTTTCTTATGCGCGCGAGGACGCTCTCAGCCACCTCACAGCAGCCGGGACTGAATGACGAGCAGATCGAGCGGTTCGACCGGTCCGGCTTTCTCGTGCTGCCGGGCTTCCTCCCCGATGACCTGGTAACCCGCCTGAAGCCGGAAGCGGACCGCTGGATCGACACCGGTCTGCGCGCTCTGTCCATTGCGTCTGCGGTGGATCCGGACACAAACGGAGTGCCGAGAGTCATGGAATTCGACCAGCCCGCGCACGGCGAACTCCTGACCCACGGTCCGCTGCTGCGGGCGATCGGCCAGTTACTCGGACCGCGTTTCGTCTTCCACCACATGCACAGCGACCGGCACGCGCCCGACCTCCCCGGCAAGCCGTGGCACCACGACTACGAACTGGTGCCCCAGTCGTCCCGTACCCACGGCATGGTCCACGCGCTGCACTACCTCGACGGCATCGATCCGAAGATGGCCGGCCTCGTCGTACTCCCCGGGTCGCACCGGGAGCCGGCCGAGAAGACCGCGCGCGCCCACCTGGGCACCGATGTGGTCCCCGGTGAGGTGTTCATCGAGGAGTTGCCGCCCGGCTCGACCGTGCTGGTCCACTCCGCGCTCTTCCACGCCCGCCGGGCGAAGCCCCGGCGGGCGGGCCGCCCCCGCTACTTCGTCGACGCCTCCTACTGCCAGGTGGGGGCGGTGTGGGCGCCCGCGAAGCCGTACTGGCGGGAGACGCTGAGCCGGGCGCGGCAGCGCGGGCTCGCCGGTCCGGACTGGCCGGACCTCTTCGCCGACGAGCACTTCGGTGAGTACGTGAAGCCCGAGTGAGGAGTGGTCGCATGCTGTACGCGGGGATCGCATGGCAGTCCGGCGGCTACCGGCTCGCGTGGGCCGGCCCGGACGGCCGGGACGTCCCGGAACCCGCCGACTACGCCTCGCACCACGTGGACGAACTGGTCACCCGGCTGCGGGGGCTCGGTGACCGGACCACCGTGGTGGTGGAGAGCACCAACGGCACCCTGGACGGCCGCCTGATGGCGGCGGGCCTGCGCGTCCACCGCGCCGACCCGGG
>NZ_JACBXC010001390.1 GCF_013870535.1 Streptomyces phytophilus
CGACGGCGGCGGCGAACGCGTCCAGCACCCGGTCGGGGGTGCGGAACGGGGTGCCGTCGAACTTCGGCGCCAGCAGGTCGTAGCCGCGTTCCGTGGAGGACATCGCCTGCACGGTCAGTTCGAGAAGGGTCGGGCCCTCGGGACTGAACATCGGTGATCAGCGTAGTGCCGGCGGGCCCGCGACCCGCGTACGTCCCCGGGGCGGGGGCCGTTGACATGCGTGGACGGCCGGTCCCAGACTCGGACCGAGCAGCGGTGAACTCCCGTGCGCACAGCGAACATCCCGGGGAGCGAGGCGGCATGGCGGAGATCCGGACCTTGCGGGACGCGGTGGCCGGGCTGGTGCACGACGGCGACACGGTCGCGATGGAGGGCTTCACCCACCTGATCCCGTTCGCCGCGGCGCACGAGGTCATCCGCCGCGGCGCCACCGACCTGACGCTGGTACGGATGACCCCCGACCTGATCTACGACCAGCTCATCGGCGCCGGGCTCGCGCGCAAGCTCGTCTTCTCCTGGGGCGGCAACCCCGGCGTCGGCTCCCTGCACCGCTTCCGCGACGCGGTCGAGAACGGCTGGCCCCGGCCGCTGGAGGTCGAGGAGCACAGCCACGCCGGCATGGCCAACCGCTACGCCGCCGGCGCGGCCGGCCTGCCGTTCGCCGTCCTGCGCGGCTACCGCGGCACCGGGCTCGTCGCCCGTACCCCCACCGTCGCCCCCGTCACCTGCCCGTTCACCGGCGAGGAACTGGCCGCCGTGGCCGCCGTCAACCCCGACGTCGCCGTCATCCACGCCCAGCGGGCCGACCGCGCGGGCAACGTGCAGTTCTGGGGGCTCACCGGCGTGCAGAAGGAGGCCGTGCTCGCCGCCAGGCGCTCGCTGGTCACCGTCGAGGAGATCGTCGACGAGCTGCGCCCGCGGCCCGGCGCGGTCGTGCTGCCGGGCTGGGCCGTCACCGCGGTCGCCGAGGTCCCCGGCGGCGCCCACCCGTCGTACGCGGCGGGCTATTCCGTACGCGACAACGCCTACTACCGCGACTGGGACGCCCTCTCCCGCGACCGCGCCCGGTTCGCCGCCTGGCTGGAGGAGCACGTGCGCGGCGGAGCGCCCCGGTGACTCGGCCGGTGACGCGGCCGGGGACCGGCCCCGCGTGGACCTCCGACGAGCTGATGGAGGTCAACGCCGCCCGCGCGCTGGCCGGCGCCGGCACCTGCTTCGTCGGCATCGGCCTGCCCAGCACCGCCGCCAACCTCGCCCGCCGCACCGCCAACCCCGGCCTCGTCCTCGTCTACGAATCCGGCGCCATCGGCGCCCGGCCCGGCCGGCTGCCGCTGTCCATCGGCGACGGCGAACTCGCCGACACCGCCGACGCCGTGGTCTCCGTACCCGAGCTGTTCAACTACTGGCTGCAGCCCGGCCGGATCGACGTCGGCTTCCTCGGCGCCGCCCAGCTCGACCGGCACGCCAACATCAACACCACCCTCGTCCGCACCGCCCCCGGCCGCCCCGAC
>NZ_JACBXC010001391.1 GCF_013870535.1 Streptomyces phytophilus
AGGCCGCGACCAGGGCCGCCGCCGACAAGTGGGCCGAGGAACAGAAGCAGTCCGCGGCCAGAAGCGTCTCGTACGCCACCGACAACGCCGCCAACGGCAGGAAGCCCTGGCAGCAGTCGCCGTTCGACACGTTCATCTGGCTCATGGACCAGGTCGCGGAGTGGGTCCGGCCGCTCACCGAACTGGACACGTGGATCACGGCGACGGAGTGGCTGTCGACCGGCTCCGGTATCGCGGCGACGATCTGCGCGTTCTTCCCGGTGCTGTGGCCCGTGGCGGGGGTGCTCGGCGGCATCTCCACCGGTGCCGGCCTGGTGAACCTCCTGCTGACCGGGTTCGACGAAGGCTTCATGAACGGGAAGTTCTGGGGTGACGTGGCGCTGTTCGGCGCCACCTTCGGGCTGTGGAAGTACCGCGAACTCACCTTCGGCTATGCGCGTAAGATCTGGGCGCCGGTGGACGACGCGACCGGGAAGGTCCTCGACTGGGGAGAGAACATCGGCTCCGGGATCGTGGGCATCGGCGAGGGTATCGACAACCTGTGGGGTGACTGAGCAGACACCCGGTTCATCGGCGCCCGTACCGCTTTGCCACGCAAAGGAAACTCTTCATGTCGCAGGTGGAGAAGAACTCCCGCAGGGCCAGGACCGCGACCGTCCTGTTCGTGCTCGTCATGTTCGCGGCGCCGGTCGCCATCGCCGTCTCGAACACGGTGGCGAGGCTGGTGGCGGTCGCGGTCATCTGCCTCGGCGTGGCGGGGGTGGCGGTCCTGGTGCAGCGGACGAAGAGGGACAGGCGGCGCGCGGCGGCGGAAGGCCCGGAGGGCCCGGAGGGGGCCGGGGCGTAGGGCGTAGGGCGTACGGGGGCGGAGGGCCGGGGGCCGGCGGTCAGGTGGAGGCGAGCAGGGCTCGGTCGGCCGTCGGGAGCCAGGCGTCCTGCGGGGGGTGCAGCCAGCCGTGTGCCGCGGCCAGTTGCCGTGCCGCCGTGCGCAGGGCGGTCAGGCCCGGGTGGGTCAGGCCGCGGCGCCAGGTCAGGCTGACCGGGGAGAGCGGGACCGGGTCCGTCAGGGGGCGCAGGGTCATGGCGGGGATGTCCGCGAACTCCGTGGTGGCCAGCACCGACCAGCCGTGCTTGTGCACGAGCCGGACGAACTCCGCCTCACCGTCGATCTCCGGGAACGGTGCCGCCAGGCGGATGCCGTGCATCCCGAAGAGTTCGCGGGCCAGGTCCGTCCACTCCGCCGTCGCCGCGTTGCCGTCGGCCGCGTACAGCGTCTCCCCCGCCAGCGCCGCCAGCGGCACCGCGGGCCGGGCCGCCAGGCGGTGGGCCGACGGCAGCAGTACCGCCATCGGCTCCAGCCGGACGAGTTCGTGCCGCAGGCCCTCCCGCGTCCCCGGCGGCAGCCCCGCGATCCGACCGAACGACACGTCCAGCCGCCCCGCGGCGATCTCCGCCGCCGCGCCCGTCAGCCCGGTGTGGAAGCGCGCGACCAGTTCCAGGTCGGGGGCCGC
>NZ_JACBXC010001392.1 GCF_013870535.1 Streptomyces phytophilus
CCGCCGTGAACACCCGCTGCGCCGGGCCCTCCTCGACGATCCGGCCCGCGTACATGACGGCCAGCCGGTCGCAGGTGTCGGAGAGCACCGCCAGGTCGTGGCTGATCATCAGCAAACTGATGCCCTGGTCGGCGACGAGCCGTTCGATGAGCCGCAGGATCTGCGCCTGGATCATCACGTCCAGCGCCGTCGTCGGCTCGTCGGCGATGATCAGCCGCGGGTCGCACGCCAGCGCCATCGCGATCATCACGCGCTGCCGCTGCCCGCCGGACAGCTCGTGCGGGTACGCGCCGCCGCGGGCGGCCGGCAGCCCGACCTGCTCCAGCAGCCCTTCCGCGCGCCGCCGGGCCGCGGCCGGCGAGGTCTCCAGCCGGTGCAGCAGGATCGGCTCGGCGATCTGGTCGCGGACGCGGTGGACGGCGTTGAGGGAGTGCATCGCGCCCTGGAAGACGATGGACGCTCCCGCCCAGCGCACCGCGCGCAGCCGCCCCCACGACATGGTGAGCACGTCCTCGCCGTCGAGCAGGATCTCCCCCCCGAGGCGGGCCGAGGCGGGCAGCAGCCGCAGCAGCGCCAGCGCCAGCGTCGACTTGCCGCAGCCCGACTCGCCGGCGAGGCCGAGCTTCTGGCCGGCGGCCAGGGCGAGGTCGACGCCGCGCACCGCGGGGACGGCCGCGGCGCCCGTACCGTACGTCACGTGCAGGTCGCGCACGTCGAGGAGCGTCATTTCGCCACCCCCAGCTTCGGGTTGAGCACGGACTCCAGCGCGCGGCCGGACAGCGTGAAGCACAGCGCGACCACCGCGATGGCGATGCCCGGCGGCACCAGGAACGACCAGTGCCCGGAGCTGATCGCGCCCGCTTCGCGGGCGTCCTGGAGCATGCCGCCCCAGGAGATGACCTGCGGGTCGCCGAGGCCGAGGAACGCGAGCGTGGCCTCGGTGAGGATGGCCTCGGAGATGACCAGCGTGGTCTGCGCGAGGACCAGCGGCATCACGTTCGGCAGCACGTGCCGCAGCATGATGTGGGTGTGCCCGCCGCCGAGCGCCCGGGCGCGTTCGACGTACGGGCGCGCCTCGATGGCCAGCGTCTGCGCCCGGACCAGCCGGGCGGTCTTGGGCCAGGCGGCCACGCCGATGGCGATGATGACGGTGGTGACCGACCGGGACATCACCGTGGCCAGCACGATCGCCAGCACCAGCGTCGGCATGACGAGGAAGAAGTCCGTGACGCGCATGAGCACGCCGGACAGCCAGCCGCCGTAGTGGCCGGCGACCATCCCGACGAGGGTGCCGATGCCGACGGTCAGCGCGGCGGCCAGCAGCCCGACGGTGAGCGAGATGCGCGCCCCGTAGACGAGGAGGTCGAGCACCGAGCGGCCGAACTGGTCGGTGCCCAGCGGGAACTCGGTGCCGGGATCCTCCAGCGCGGTGCCCGGCGCGTCGGTGACGCTGTCCGCGTCGGCGCCGACGAGCAGCGGCGCGGCCAGCGCCACGAAGGCGATGGCGACG
>NZ_JACBXC010001393.1 GCF_013870535.1 Streptomyces phytophilus
GATGCGGCGGCTGCTGGGCCTGGCCGCGGAGCTGGACGCCGCGGGGCTGTTCGCGGACACCGACGAGATCGTGGTCAGCGCCGGGGGCAGCGCCTGGTTCGACGCCGTCGCCGACGGCTTCGCGGCGGCACCGGAGCTGTCGCGGCCGGTGCTGAAACTGCTGCGCTCGGGGGCGTACGTCAGCCACGACGACGGGCACTACAGCCGGGTGACGCCGTTCAACCGGGTGCCCGGGGAGGGCTCGCTGACGCCGGCGTTCCGGCTGTGGACGCAGGTGGTCTCGCGGCCGGAGCCGGGGCAGGCGTTCGTCAACGCCGGCAAGCGGGACGCCGCGTACGACCTGGACCTGCCGGTGCCGGTGGCGGTGCGGCGGTTCGACGCGGCCGGCGGGGCGGGCGCGGAGCGGGCGGCGACGGGGATCACGGTGCGCAAGCTCTCGGACCAGCACGCCTGGCTGGACGTGGCCCCCGACGGGGTGGAGCCGGAAGTCGGGGACTGGGTGGCGCTGGCCCTGTCCCACCCGTGCACGATCTTCGACAAGTGGCAGCTCATCCCGCTGGTGGAGGAGGACGGTACGGTCACGGAGTACGTACGGACCTTCTTCTGAGCGGCACCGGGGGGCGGCAGACATGGACCTGGTGATCCGCGGCGCCCTCGTCGTCGACGGCTCGGGGGCGCCCGGCTGCCGCGCCGACGTGGGCCTGGCCGGCGGCCGGATCGCCGCCGTCGCCCCCCGGCTCACCGGCCGTACCGTCCTCGACGCCGGCGGCCTCGTCCTCGCCCCCGGCTTCGTCGACATGCACGCCCACTCCGACCTCGCCCTGCTGCGCGACCCCGCGCACACCGCCAAGGCCGCGCAGGGCGTGACGCTGGAGGTCATCGGCCAGGACGGGCTGTCGTACGCGCCCGTCGACGACCGCACCCTCGGCGAGCTGCGCCGCCAGATCGCCGGCTGGAACGGCGGCGGGCCCGGCGACGACGCGGTGGCGTTCGACTGGCGCACGGTCGGCGAGTACCTCGACCGCCTCGACCGCGGCCCCGACGGCGACGGACTGGCCGTCAACGCCGCGTACCTCGTGCCGCAGGGCACCGTGCGGATGCTGGCCCTGGGCTGGGAGGACCGGCCGGCCGAGGACGACGAGCTGGCGCACATGAAGCGGCTCGTCGCCGAGGGCCTGGAGCAGGGCGCGGTCGGGATGTCGTCGGGGCTGACGTACCCGCCCGGGATGTACGCGCCGACCGCCGAGCTGACGGAGCTGTGCCGGGTCGTCGCGGCGTACGGCGGCTACTACTGCCCGCACCACCGCTCGTACGGCGCCGGCGCCCTCGGCGCGTACGCCGAGATGCTCGGCCTCGCCCGGGACGCCGGCTGCGCGCTGCACCTCGCGCACGCCACCGTGAACTTCGACGTCAACGCCGGCCGCGCCGCCGAGCTGACCGCCCTGCTGGACCGGGCCCTCGCCGAGGGCGTGGACGTCTCGCTGGACACCTACCCCTACCTCGCCGGCT
>NZ_JACBXC010001394.1 GCF_013870535.1 Streptomyces phytophilus
CGGGCCCAGCTCGGCGCCGTCGACGACGCTGTCGGGCAGCACGGCGGCGAACGGGTCGCCGTCGCGTACGGACGGCAGGCCCAGCGGGCGCGGCGGGTAGCTCGGCGGGCGACCTACGTACTCGGGGTCGCCGCGGGGGGCTTCGGGCGCGGGCGCGGGGTCGCGGGGCTGGATGATGGCGCGCTGGATCTCGGGCGGGAGCCCTTCGAGCAGTCCGTCGCCGGCTCCGTGGCAGGCCGCGTAGCCGCTCGTGCCCTGCGTCCGCCGCGGGTCGCCGTCCGGCGGTATCTGGCGGTCCATGAGACGGTCCGAACCCTCCCCTCGCGTCAGAGCTTGTCCAGCGTGACCGTCTCGAACCCGGGCACCTTGTCGTCCACCGCGAGCGTGAAGTCGCCGCTGCCGTCCGCGGAGATGCTGCTCGCCGAGCGCACGATGGAGCGGGTCAGGCTCGCGGCGAACTCGCGCAGCGCGGCGGCCGGCGAGATGGCGGAGTCCTGCTGCATGAACGCGCGGAAGTTCGCCACCCGGCTGATCGTGGCGGTGTCCGCCTCGCCGATGCCGAACGCGATGATCTTGGGGCAGTAGCGCGACTCGGTCAGCTCCCGCAGCGCCTCCTCCCACTGCCCGTCCGTGGGCACCCCGTCGGAGAGGAAGAACGCCACCGGCCGGTAGACCTCGTGGCCCTCGGCCTTCAGATCGCCCACGTCCGTCTCGATGCACGCCTTGAGGGCGCGGAACGCCTGCCCGTACGACGTCACTCCCCCGGCGGCGAGCGCGGGCAGGGTGTTCAGTTCGCTGAGGTCCGCCAGCGGCTGGAGCACCTGGGCGTCGTCGGAGAAGCCGATGAGGGCGAAGCGGGTCTTGTCGGCCACCGTGGGGTTGGTGCTGATCTCCTGGTGCAGTTCGGGGAGCGCCTTGTTGATGGCCTCGATGGGCGCGCCGCCCATCGAGCCCGACTCGTCGCACACCAGGTAGAAGGGCAGGATCTGCACGGGCTGTTCCTCCGGTTCGGAGCGGGGGCGTCAGTAGGTGTAGAAGTAGATCTCCAGGTCCGCGCGCCCGCCGGCGCCCTGGAGCAGCACGAAGTCGCGGGTGGTCGCGCCGCGGAACATCCGGGGACGGGCGTCGTCGAGCAGGGAGTTGACGCGGCGCGCGTAGGCGACGCCGGCACCGGCGTCCTGGTGGTGGCCGAAGGTGAGCACGATGGCGGCCTGGCGGCCCTCGTGCTTCGCGGTGACCTTGCGGAGCTGCTCGACGAGGCGCGTACGGTCCGAGGAGTCGGCCTCGACGGCGACCTTCACGGGCTCGCGCTCCACGGCCCGCGGGCCCGACCTGCTCGGCGACGGCTCCGGCTTGCCCTTGCCGTCCTTGCCGTCCGTGCCGGGTGAGGCCGAGGCGTCGGGCGAGGGCTGCCGGGCCGCCGCCGGATCGCCCTGGTCGCCCATGGCGATGAGGGCGAGGACCAGCAGCACGTCCGCGAAGAGCCAGCCGGCGAGGTGCAACGGGTG
>NZ_JACBXC010001395.1 GCF_013870535.1 Streptomyces phytophilus
GGAGCAGGATGTCGGGGTCGACCAGCTCGGCCCGCGAGCCGGTCCGTGGCGCTGTTGACCGCGGCCTCGGTGGCCAGGTCGAGCGCGGCGGTGGCCTCGTCGAGGAGCAGGATGTCGGGGTCGACCAGCTCGGCCCGGGCCAGGGCGATGAGCTGGCGCTGTCCTGCGGAGAGGTTGCGGCCCCGCTCGGCGACGTCGTGGAGGTAGCCGCCGGACAGCGAGGCGATCATGTCGTGCGCGCCGACGGCCCGTGCGGCGGCCTCCACCTGGGCGTCGGAGGCGTCGGGGCGGCCGTAGGCGATGGCGTCGCGCACGGTTCCGGTGAAGAGGTACGACTCCTGGGGGACGACGCCGAGGCGGTGGCGGTAGCCGGTGAGGTCCAGCTCGCGCAGGTCCGTGCCGTCGACGCGGACGGCGCCGCGGGTCGGGTCGTAGAACCGGGCGGCGAGCTTGACCAGCGTCGACTTCCCGGCGCCGGTCTCGCCGACGAACGCGACGGTCTGCCCGGCGGGGATCGTCAGGTCCAGCCCGGTCAGCGCCGCCTCGGCGGCGCCCGCGGCCTGCCCGTCGTACGCGAAGTGCACGTCGTCGAAGGCGATCTCGCCGCTCAGCTTCCCGACCGGCCGCGGCTCGGCGGGCGGCGGTGTGGAGGGCTTCTCGTGCAGGAGTTCCCGGATGCGGCCGAGCGCGACGGCCGCCTGCTGGTAGCCGTCGAAGACCTGGGAGAGCTGCTGCACGGGTGCGAAGAACAGGTCGATGTACAGCAGGTACGCCACGAGCGCGCCGGCGGTGAGCGTGCCCGCGGCCACCCGGTCCGAGCCGACCCACAGCACGCCGACGGTCGCGAAGGAGGCGAGGAGCTGCACGAACGGGAAGTAGACGGAGATGAGCCACTGCCCGCGCACCCGGGCCCTGCGGTAGCCGTCGCTGCGCTCGGCGAACCGCGCGGCGCCGCCGTCCTCGCGGCGGAACGCCTGCACGATGCGCAGGCCGGCGACGGACTCCTGGAGGTCGCCGTTGACGACGCTGACGCGCTCGCGCGCCAGCTCGTACGCCTTGACGCTCTGCCGGCGGAAGAAGAACGTGCCGGCGATCAGCGGCGGCAGGGTGGCGAAGACGATCAGGGCCAGCTGGAGGTCGATGACCAGCAGGGCGACCAGGATGCCGAAGAACGTGAGCAGCGAGACGACGGCGGTGACGAGGCCGGTCTGCAGGAACGTGGACAGGGCGTCCACGTCCGTGGTCATCCGGGTCATGATCTTGCCGGTGAGGTGGCGCTCGTAGTAGTCGAGGCCGAGCCGCTGGAGCTGGGCGAAGATCTTGACGCGCAGGGCGTAGAGCACGCGCTCGCCGGTGCGGCCGGTGAGCCGGGTGGCGCCGACCTGGGCGGCCCACTGGCCGAGCACGACGGCGAGCGCGAGGCCCGCGGCGGTCCACACGGCGCCGAGGGAGAGCCGCTGCACGCCGTCGTCGATGCCGTGCCGGATGAGGACGGGCA
>NZ_JACBXC010001396.1 GCF_013870535.1 Streptomyces phytophilus
GGCCATCGGCGGCAGTGCGCGCCGCGGGCCGTGCCGGTCGATGAACCCGGCCCGTACCGGGGACAGGGTGACGCTGGTGGCCCCGAAGCACGCCAGGGCGGCACCGGCCGCGGCGTACGAACCGGTGGCCTCCCGGACGGAGAGCAGCAGGGACAGCGAGACCATCCCGTACGACAACCGCCCCAGGAGGGCGGCACCGAAGGTGCGGGAGGCATGGGGGATACGCAGCACAGCCGCGTAGGACGGCGCAGACATGGTGATGTTCCTCGGTGAAGGGGAGCGCGGGATCCGGCGCTCCGGCTCGTGCATGGGCGGCTGGTTGCCGCGCCCGGCGGGGCGGGGCGACGTGCCGGCTCCTATGCACGGGGGAGGAACATGCGGCCGAATGTAGCAGAGAGGGCCGTGAGCACGGACCGGGCCCGCCTTCCCGGGTGGGAAAGCGGGCCCGACGGCTGCCGCGGTGGTTACTTCCTGGCGTACAGGCGCATCGTGATCGGGCCGAAGACCGCCACGATCACGCCCGCCCAGCCCAGCGTCCACGCGATGTCCGAGCCCGGCCACTCGCCGTGCATCAGCTCGCGGACCGCGGAGGCCAGGTGCGTCACCGGGTTGTTGTTGACGAACGCCTGGAGCCAGCCCGGCATCGTCGACGGGTCGACGAAGATGTCGCTGAGGAACGTCGTCGGGAACAGGACCATCATGCTGACGCCCATGACCGACTTCTCCGTACGGAGAAGCAGGCCGAACATCGTCCAGATCCACGAGAACGCGAACGAGAAGACGATCAGCAGCGCCACCCCCGCGAGGACTCCCAGCACGCCGCCGTCCGGGCGGAAGCCCATGATGAGGCCGACCCCGACCATCACCACCGACGCTATGAGGTAGCGGAGCATGTCGCCCAGCAGGTAGCCGACCATCACCGCGGGGCGCCAGATCGGCAGCGAGCGGAAGCGGTCGAAGACGCCCTTCTCGATGTCGGTGTTGACGGAGACGCCGGTGTACATCGTGATCATGACGATGCTCATCACCAGGATGCCCGGCAGCAGGTACTGCAGGTAGTCCGAGGTGGAGCCGGCCAGCGCACCCCCGAAGAGGTACGTGTACATCAGCACCATCATGATCGGGAAGGCGGTGACGTCGAAGAGCTGCTCGGGCACGTGCTTGATCTTCAGCACGGCGCGCCAGCCGAACGTCACCGAGGCCGACCAGGGACCTGGCCGTGGCGGCCGTTCCTTGGAGACCAGCAGCTCCGCCAGGCTCTCGGTGGTCACCGGCGCGAGGTCCTCGACGCCGGTCTGGGACGTGGACCGGGTCGTGGTCTGGGTCTCGGTCGCGGTGCTCATGCTGCTGCCTCCTGGGTCTGGGCACCGGCCTTGCGGTCGGTGAGGGCGAGGAAGACCTCGTCCAGGCTGGGCTGACCCAGCGAGAAGTTGTCGACGGTGATGTCCGCGCGGGCCAGCTCCGCCAGCGCGGCGGCGGCCTGGGCGGCGGCCCCCTT
>NZ_JACBXC010001397.1 GCF_013870535.1 Streptomyces phytophilus
GCCGTACGTCGGCGCAGTCCAGCTCCGCGGCGAGCAACTCCTTGGCGAGGCCGTCGCGTACGCCGTTGAACCACGGGGTGTCGACGCCCGGGAACGGCGCGCCGCGCCACAGCGCGAGCGCCTCGCGGAAGAGGCCCGCCGCCCCGGCGTCGTCCGGTGCGGCCCGGCCCCGCGTGAGCAGCAGGCGGAAGCGGTGCACGTCCACCGAGTCGGCAGGGCCGGCGGCCAGTTCGTAGCCGTCCGGGCTGCGGGCGAGGGTTGCCTGCGAGCCGGAGAGGGTACGGCGTAGGCGGGACAGGTAGCTGTACAGCGTTTCCCTGGCCCGCTGCGGCGCGGTGTACCCCCACACCCGGTGGACGAGCTGCTCCGTGGGCACCGCGCGGCCCGCGTCCAGCAGCAGCGCGGCGAGAACGCTCCGCTGCCGTGCGGGCCCGAGATCGACCGGACGGCCGTCGTCCGCCACTGCCTCGATCCCGCCCAGCAGTCGAAACTCCATGCACGTCCCTCGTCTGCCCGGCCGCCCGCCCGGCGGCGCCACCAGCGGATTCTAGGTGCCTGCAAGGTTCTTGCCAGGTCGCTTCCGCATCGTGGATGGCATCACCGGCCGCGGGGGCCGTCACCCGGGGGGACGGCCGCGCGATCGACGATGCTCGCGCGGGGCCGGGTGCCATCGATCGGGGGACGATCATGCTCCGCATTCACTTCACCGACGCCGACCTGGTCAGGACGCGCGTCGCCGACGCGCCCGACCCGCTCTGGGAGATCGCCGTCAGCCTGCACCGGCTGCAGACGCGCAAGGGCCGGTACGTCCACGCCGCGTGGTACCGCATGGCCCGCCGGGTGCTCCGCGAGAAGGGGCTGGAGCGCGCGGTGCGCGAGACCCTCGTTCCGCTGTACCCGCGGGCGCGGTACTTCCCGGACTTCCTGACGCCCGGTCAGGCGCCCGGCGAGGCGGTGGCGTCGTTCCGCGACGGCGCGGAGCTGCTGCTCGCGGCACCACCCGGCCGGGTACGCGGCGAAGTCGGCCGTCTGGCCCGTACGGTAGGCGCCCCCGCGTGGGCGCCGCGGCTGGCGGAGACGGCGGAGCGCAGGGAGTTCGTACGCCTCCTGCGCGCCTACTACGAAGCCGTCGTCGCCCCCTGGAGCGACCACATGCAGGCCCGGCTCGAAGCCGAGCGCACCGCCCGCCTGCGCGGGCTGCTGCACGGCGGCGCGGACGGCATGCTCGCCGGCCTCGCCCCGGCGATGCGCTGGCGCGCGCCGGTGCTCCAGGTGCGCTACCCCGCCGGGGTGGACCGGGACCTTCGGCTGGACGGGCGGGGCCTGACGCTCGTGCCGTCGTACTTCGCGGACGACGCCCCCGTGAGCCTCGCGGACCCCGAACTCCCGCCTGTCCTCTGGTACCCGGTCCACCACCGGCAGGCCCCCGTACCCCCCGACCGCGGCCGACCGCCGGAGGAGCGACTCGGAGCACTCCTCGGCAGGGCCCGGGGGGCC
>NZ_JACBXC010001398.1 GCF_013870535.1 Streptomyces phytophilus
GGACCCGTACGACGTGGTCTTCCTCGACCCGCCGTACGAGGTGACCGACGCCGCGGTGGGCGAGATACTCGTCACACTCCGTGCGCACGACTGGCTGTCCCCGGGCGCGCTCGCCACCGTGGAGCGCAGCACGCGAGGCGGTGAATTCCCCTGGCCCGGCGGGTTCGAGGGGCTGCGGGCCAGGCGCTACGGCGAGGGCACGCTCTGGTACGGTCGCGCCGCCTCACCGGCCCGCTGACCCTCCGGACCCGCCACCGACACCCTCCCCGACCCACGACCCTCATGACCGGAACCGAGAGCGAGGAACCACCGTTGCGCCGCGCCGTCTGTCCGGGGTCCTTCGACCCCATCACCAACGGGCATCTCGACATCATCGCCCGGGCCTCGAAGCTCTACGACGTCGTGCACGTCGCCGTGATGATCAACAAGTCGAAGAAGGGGATGTTCACCGTCGACGAGCGGATGGACCTCATCCGCCAGTGCACCGCGGAGTACGGCAACGTGGAGGTCGAGAGCTTCCACGGCCTCCTCGTGGACTACTGCAAGGAGCGCGACATCCCCGCCATCGTCAAGGGGCTGCGTGCCGTCAGCGACTTCGACTACGAGCTCCAGATGGCCCAGATGAACAACGGCCTGTCGGGCGTCGAGACGCTCTTCGTCCCCACCAACCCGACTTACAGCTTCCTCTCCTCCAGCCTGGTCAAGGAGGTCGCCACCTGGGGTGGTGACGTATCCCACCTCGTACCCCCGGTTGTCAACCGGGCACTTGACGAACGCCTCACCAACTCCTAGCCGGGCGCCGTAGAGTCTTTCCCCATGGACGTGCAGAGGAAGCTCGACGAGATCGCGGAAGCCCTGCAGGGCGCGCGGTCCATGCCCATGTCGGCGTCGTGCGTGGTCAACCGCGCCGAGCTGCTCGGCATGCTGAACGAGGTGCGCGAGGCCCTCCCCGGGTCGCTCGCCCAGGCGCAGCAGCTGCTCGGCGGGCGCGAGCAACTGGTCGAGGAGGCGCGCCGCGAGGCCGAGCAGATCCTCGACGAGGCGCAGTCCCGGCGCGGCGCGCTGATCTCCGACACCGAGGTCGCCCGGCACGCCCGGGCCGAGGCCGACCGGATCCTCGGCGAGGCCCGCCAGGAGGCCGAGCAGATCAGCGTCGAGGCCGACGACTACGTCGACAGCAAGCTCGCCAACTTCGAGGTCGTCCTCACCAAGACCATCGGCTCGGTCGACCGCGGCCGGGACAAGCTGCTGGGCCGCGCCCCCGGGTACGACGACCCGCAGTCCTTCGACGCCGGCCAGGACCCGGCGGGCGAGGCGCCGGAGCGCAGCGCCGACCCGCAGGAGCAGCGCAGGCGCGCGGACACGTACGTCGAGGCGCAGTTCCAGGCGTTCCAGTCGGTGCTGACCAAGACCCTGGAGGCCGTCGGCCGCGGCCGGCAGAAGCTCCAGGGCGCGCGGCCCACGGACCAGCTCGGCGAGACCTTCGGGCAGCCGGG
>NZ_JACBXC010001399.1 GCF_013870535.1 Streptomyces phytophilus
CACCCGTCGGCTTGCCCGGCGGGTGGGCGTCCCACAGGTCGTCGACCAGCCGCCCCTGCGGCACCGGCCGCCCCTCGCGGGCGAGCAGCGCGGCCAACAGCACCCGCACCTTCAGCTCCGGGACCCTGACGGGCCGGCCGTCGTCCGTCCAGACCCGTACCGGACCGAGCACTCCGAAGCGCATGACACCACCATAAGCAAACCCGAACACCGCGCGGCGACCGTGGACCCATGACGACGACCACCGCCCGGAAGGCCGGGCCCCGCGCATGGCTCGGCCTGAGCGTTCTCGCCCTGCCCATGCTGCTCGCCTCGGTCGACAACAGCGTGCTCTACCTCGCGCTGCCGCACCTGACCGCGGACCTGGAGCCCTCCGCCACCCAACTCCTGTGGATCATGGACGTCTACGGGTTCATGATGGCGGGCTTCCTCATCACCATGGGCACCCTCGGCGACCGGATCGGCCGCCGCCGGCTGCTCACCTTCGGCGCGGCGGCCTTCGGCGCGGCGTCGGTGCTCGCCGCGTACGCCGCGAGCGCCGAGATGCTGATCGCCGCCCGCATGCTGCTCGGCATCTCGGCCTCCGCACTCGCGCCCTCGGCGCTGGCCCTGGTCGGCACCATGTTCACCGACCCGCGCCAGCGGGCCCTGGCCATCGGCGTGTTCACCGCCTGCTTCATGGGCGGCGCGGCGCTGGGCCCGGTCGTCGGCGGGGTGATGCTGGAGAACTTCTGGTGGGGCTCGGTGTTCCTGCTCGGCGTGCCGGTGGCGCTGCTGCTCGTGGTCACGGCCCGGCCGCTGCTGCCGGAGTCCGGCGGCGACGGCGGCGGGCGGCTCGATCCGGCGAGCGTCGCGCTGTCGCTGCTGACGGTCATCCCGCTCGTGTACGGGCTGAAGGAGCTGGCCGACGAGCCGGGCGCGCGGGCGACCCTCGCCGTGGCCGCCGGCCTCGCCTTCGGCCTCGTCTTCGCCCGCCGCCAGCTCCGGCTGCCCGAACCGCTGCTCGACCTGCGGCTCTTCCGCAACCGTTCGTTCTCCGCGGCGCTGGTCGTGCTGCTGTTCACGATGCTCGTGCAGGGCGGCACGTACCTCTTCTTCAGCCAGCACCTCCAGTTGGTCGAGGGCTTCTCACCGCTGAAGGCCGGGTTCTGGATGGCGCCGCCGGCCCTCGCGCTGGTCGCCGGCTCCCTGCTGGCGCCGGTGCTGGCGCGGACGGTGCGGCCGGCGGTCATCGTCGGCGCGGGCCTCGCGGTGTCGGCGGCCGGGTTCCTCTACGTCGCCGTCAGCGACGACCTCGTGCCGCTGGTGATCGGGTTCACGCTGGGCTTCCTGGGGGCCGCGCCGGTCGGGGCGCTGGGGCTGAACCTCATCGTGGGCTCGGCGCCCGCGGAGAAGTCCGGTTCGGCCGCGGCGACCGCGGAGAGCAGCGGCGAGCTGGGCATCTCGCTGGGCATCGCCCTCTTCGGCAGCCTCGGTACGGCGGTCTACACCGCC
>NZ_JACBXC010000014.1 GCF_013870535.1 Streptomyces phytophilus
CGCCCGGTCGTCTGCCAGGGCTCGGGGACCTTCGCCACCACGGCCAGCACCCCGACCACCACGGCCACCAGGCACACCCACCGCGGCGCGCCCCGCTTGATCAGCAACCAGGACAGCCACAGCAGCACCGTGCCGGCGGCGAGCACGGAGGAGACGAGCTTGACCACATCCTCGTGCGGGGCCCGGTACACACCGCACAGGTCGACGAAGGCGTAGACCGACCCCACACAAACCCCGGCAAGGACGATCAGCAGCAGTCCACAGGCGTCGGCAACGGCGCGCGGCCGGTTCACCGGGTCGGGGGTGAACACCGGGGGCTGCTGCGCGCCTTCGGGCTGGGCCGGTGCCGTGTTGCCCGCCCCGGGCACGCTGTGACGTCCGGTCGTGGACGAGGGGCGGGCGGGCGCCTCGGGGAGATGTGCGGGTAGTGGGGGGTAGGAGGCGGTCGGTGCGTTGGGCGCGGTGGTATCGGCTGCGGTGCGATCGGCAGCAGAGGGTGAGGGTTTCATGTCCTGGTTTCTTGGCGTGATCAGCAAAAGCGGTGGTACGGGTCAGGTGGGGTAGGGGCATGGTCTGAAGGGCTGTGCACGTCGGGCTGGGCCGCCGCCCGTTGTGCCGGGGCGGGCGGGGCCGTGACGTGGTGGTGAGGCCCGGCTGCCGGCCGGCAGGGGCCGGCAGCCCGGCCGTCCGCCGTCGCGACCTCCCCAGATCGATCGGCGGAGTCTGGTACTCCCGGACTGTGTTCACCTCGCCCAGGGTGGTGATCACACGGGCCCGGCGAGCACGCCCGGCCCGTGTGAGGGGAGGAGGGGGTGTGACCACGGATCCGCCGCGTTCTCGTCGGTCGGCGCGGCGCTGGTGAGGGTGTCGATGGGCCCGGTGCCGCGGGCCGGGTCTGCCAAGACGACGACGGGGATGGTGACCACGATCGCGATGATCCAGATGAACGGCCACAGGCCAAGGCCCACCCGCTCGTGTGCCTGGTCCTGCGCCGGCTCCGGCGCCCGCTTGTGGCGGCTCACCGCTCGTCTCCCAGACGGGCGGCCGGGTCCGTCTCGGCCAGCAGCGGGCGGACTCGCTTGAGCCACGTGTGCGGGTTCGACATCTCCTCGATGGTGGGGAAGCACTCGATGTCCGACCAGACTTGGTTGAAGCGCTCGATGCCCAGTCCCGGGTCTGCTTCGGTGCCCTCGATGACCTGGTCGAAGAACGTCAGCGGGTCTTCGTACCTGGCCTTCCGCGTCTGGCTGAACAGCTTTCCCCAGAAGCGGGACTGCAACGAGGGGCCCTGGACGGCCTTGCCGTTCTCGTGCGGGGTGTGGCCGAGGATCTTGGTGGCGATCTGCATGCCGCCCCAGGTGGCGTGCCCCTCGATGAACGGCGCGGCGGCGCGGCCGGCCCAGCCCCGCTCGTGTGGGAACGGAGTGTCGACGGTCGCCAGAAGCGGTGAGCGGAGCTGCTGCGCGGGATGGATCAACTCGTGCGCGAAGCCCAGCGTCAGCTCGTCTTCGTTGTCGTAGAGACCGGCGTGGCGGGCAGAGTCCGGCGCGAACCAGATCTCGGAGGTGCCGTCCGGCAGCCTCACCGTCCGAGGGCCGAGCAGCATCCACACCAGACGCAGGGACAATCGCTGAAGGCCCACCTGCCGGTTCACCTTCTTCGCCGCGCTCGGGTCCGGCGCGAGGTCGCGAACTTCCGCGGCGACCCTCTCTCGCATGTTGCCCATGACGCGCTTGCGCCAGGTGCGCGGGGTGAGCAATCGGATGGTCAGGGCGGAGGGGAGTTCCATCCCCACGGCCCCCGCCACCTCGGACGCGCACCGGTCGACGATCGTCTGCAGCCGGCCGGTCAGCTCGGCGTGCCGTCGTCCGGCCTGGTTGTCGATGTGGATGTGGGTGGTCATCGAAGAAGTGCTCCTTGCAAGTACAGGGGTTCTTGCGGGTACGGGGTCTTACGGGTGCATACGAGTGCAGGGGTGTGCTCGTGCGGTTGCACGGGCGGTTCGTTCTCTCGGCGGCCGTGCCCCGCTCCGCGGTGGGGCCGCTCCGCGGGGCACGGCGCGCACTGCGCCCCCTGGCCTGCCCGTTGGCCAGTGCGCGCGGCGCCAGGTATGTCCCGGGGGCGCGTGGTTTCGTCGGACCGGTGGGCGGCTGCCGCCGTCGGAGGCTTCGCCGGTTCCTTGTCTTCAGCGGGGCTGAGGAGGCGCCGAGGAGGTGAGGGTCAGTTCCGGGGTGACCCGCTTGAGCCACGTGTCGGGGTAGCGGATCTCGTCGGCGTCGGGGAAGAGGTCCCGCCGCGCCCACAGCCCGTTGAAGGCGCGCTGGTCCAGTGCGGGCAGTTCGCCCAGGCCGTCGAGCACGTGGGCCGTGAACCACGCGCCGTTGTTGTACGCGTCTCCCGCCTTCTGGGCCATGGGAAGCCGGGAGAGCGTGCCGCCGATCAGCTTGTATCGCAGTGAACGCCGGTACTGACGACGACGCTCCTTGACCCACAGCACGGGGTTACCCCCCGCCACCTTGGTCGCGATGCGCGCGCCGAAGTAGGTGGCGTGCCCCTCGCCCACCGTCTTGATCTCCCGGTCCGCCAGCCCCAGATCCTTGCCCAGCGGGCCGGTGTCCATCACCGGCAGCCGGCCACCACTGGCGTGGAACTGTGCGGGGTGGATCAGCTCGTGCGCCAGCATCGCCAGCAGGGCGTCGTCGTCCTGGTATTGCCCGTGGTGCCGCCACGTACCGGGCGTGATCATGATCTCCGGGTCTCCGGCTGCGGTGGTGTAGGTGATCCCTCCGGCGACCCAGAAGGCGATCCGCGAGCTGACCGACGCAATCGCGCGGTTGAGCTTGATCACGTTCTCCACGTCGTGGTCGCCGGTGGCCTCGGCGAGCGCTGCGGCCACCAGCCGCTCCTGGTCGTCCATGATCGTCTGGCGGAGGGCGGTGCGGTCCAGCAGCCGGATCACCAACCGCTCGGGCAGCGCCAGCCCCGTCACCGGCTCGACCCACGGGACGCACTCCTCCGCCATGTACTTGATCCGTCGGCCGAACCCATGGTGATCACGGCCGGCGAGCTGCTGGACATCAACCTCGGTCGGAGGCACGAAGAAACTCCTGATCAGTGAAGAGAGAACGGGGAGGTACGGCCGGGGAAGGGCGGATGGCAGCGGACGCGGCTTCCGCACCGGCTCATCGAGCGCTGTGGTGCCGGTCCCAGACGGGCTGGACCCGGTCAAGCCAGGTGTCCGGTGCAGCCAGCTCCGCCGGCGACGGCATCAGCGTGAAGGCGCTGAACAGCACGTCGAACTGCCCGACATCGAGCGCCGGCCGCTGCCCGGCGCCGGTCAGCACGTGGGTGACGAACCGATTCCCGGCGTCGTTGTCGCGGCGCTCCTGGCGACATCCGGCGCTGCGGGCCCGGCGGGCATGGCGGCGGCTCGGCGGCTTCGTGAGCCCGCCGGTGGGGTGCTCGCCGAACCGTTCGGCGAGCACCTTCTCGGCGCACCACCTCGCGTGGCCCTGCACCACCGGCCGCAGCGCACGGTCGGCCAGGCCGCGCCGGCTCGCCATCGAGGTGTTCACGGCACCGAGAAGCGTGTCGGAGCTGGCGTGGTGCTGGGCAACCTGACACAGCTCCCGCGCGATCACCCCGACCAGGCGGGGCAGGTGGTGGTAGAAGCCGGCGTGCTTCAACCCCGGCGGACACAGCAGAACCTGTGCCGGGCCATGCTCGGTGTGGAGGGTGGACGCGATGTCCAGCCAACTGGTCTTGTCGGCCTTGAACCTGCGGTTGAGCCACTTCAGCGCAGCACGGTCCGCCCCGTAGGCCGCCGCGTCCTCGCGGACGATCCGCTCGGCGTACTTGCGCATGCGCCGAATCCAGCCCCGGCGGGTAACGAGATGGACCTCAACACCCGGGGGCAGCCGTAACGCAGTGGCGTCTTCGACGACCGGTGCGACTTCCGAGGCGATCCGGGCGACCTGCCGTGCAAGGTCGTCATGCGCTGAACCGGCGGAATGGCAGACCAGAATCGGGCTGGCAGGGGACATGAGAAACGGAACTCCAAAGGACGTAACTCGTACAGGTTGGGGAATCCACCGCGCGCGGTGGTGACCTGCTGCCCGCCAGGAAGGACAAAGGACCCCGGGGGGTGGTCCTCCTCAGAGCAGTGAGGGTCCGGCATCCGACGGGCAGCAGGAGCTTCAGCACCCAGCAGGGCGGGATCTGCAACACCGGTGCCGGTGCGGCGGATACGCCGACACCAGCCAGCTACCCGGCACCCCCGGCGGGTGGGGCACAACCATGGGGGTGAGGACTACGGCCACTGGGCACCTCCCGTCCCGGGCGTCAACCGGAGGGCACCTGCGGCCTCGGACTCGGCGGGGAGGTCGTCCAGGCGCACAGGCGTGCAGCCATGGACGGTGACGGCCTCCCGGACAGCCAGGATCCAGCGCAGTTCCACGACAGAGGCGTCGTACGAAACCAGGGTCAGGCCGGTCTTGTGCCGACTGGGCAAGGGCTTCAACGTGGCTTGCTGGTAGGCAAGGCCCGCGACACCCCAGCTCGACGCGCGGTCCACCACCGCGGCGGAGTAGGCGTCCGCCAGATCGGGACAGTCGCGCACAGCATCCTCAGCACACTCCGCGTGGATGGGAGGCGAGGTCAGGCGATCGCCGGTGGTGATGGGCCTGCTACCGGCGACAAGGAACATCAGCGGCTCCCCCGCGGCGGCGGCCGGAGTGAAACAGACCTGGCACAACCGGTGGTTCATCGCCCGCCGCCGACGCGGCCCGTGCACGAGACCGATCTGCGCACGCCCCTCACCGTCCGCCTCCGGAACTCGCTCCCACAACAGGCCACGATGGCGGTCGGTCGGCAGCTCGCCCTCGTAGCCGAGTCCTTCACCACCGAGACCCGCAAGCCACCGCCGCGTCACGCGCACCGGGAGAGGCGCTTCGCCCGTCCACGGAGCAATCGCCGGCACCCGCATGCCGTTCTGGTAGCGCTGTTCCCGCAGTGTCATAACGACCCCTGGGTTGCTCGGTGCGGGCTGATGACGCGGCCGTCCGGAAGCAGCTCTCCGGTGTCGTCGAAGGCAAGCACCCCGTTGCACAGCCGAGTCCACCCCTGCTCGAAGCGCCTCACCAGGCTCTTGGCCGCCTCCCGGTCGGACGCCTCCGCAGGCGGACAGGGCGGCACATGCTCACACACGATGAACGCCACCCGACCCGCCCGCCGTCCCATCCGGCGCCGAGGCCACCGGCATTCCACCGGGCACCTCCTGGATCGCCACGAGGGCGGTCGTCCACTCCATACCGCCGTCCTTCGGCCGGAGCCACGCCACGGGCGGCTCGTCCGGCGCCCTGAAGATCGGTTCCAGACGGATGTCGTCGACGTCGGGCGCCACAGCCTGCAGAACCCCAACACGGCCGCTGTGTGCGGTGTCGGCAACCAGGTGACCGAGCCACGGGTGCGACTGGTGCCCCATGCCAAGTCCCCACTTCGTCGTTGCTGCCACTCTCTTCACTCCCTCGGCCTTTAGCCCGCCAGGTAGCCGCACTCCCCGTGCTCGGAGTCCCAACATGGCCATGCCCTGCTTGTACCTAGCCGTGCCGTCGCCATGAGCAACCTCAGACAAAGGCCGCTACGAGAACCTCACGCTTAGCAGTTAGAGGCCATGTGCCCGGGTCCGACAGTCGTTCCGTCCCGGGCCTCCGAGACGAGGAAGGATCGTTGAGACGCCAGAGGGAGGCAACTGGCATCCGTCACAGTTCCTAGCAACTGGCATGGTGCATCACAGTTCTTGTCGCAGATACGTGAGGTGGGGACGGATCCTTGTCAGACTGGGCATGCTGCCGTTCAATCGGTACGTCTTGTCCGAGAGGAGGCGCCGGTCATGGATCGAGACGTGCGGGCACATGGCCCTTCGTGCGCACGTCGCTTACGCGCTCAAGGAACTGCTGATGGGCAGACACTTCAGGAGATCGCTGAGTCGATTCACAGACACTGTTCTGTCTCCCTGCTACGTGCGCACCGTTTGGCTCGGGGACTCACCCTGAAGGATGTCGCAGGGAATCTGCGCAACCTAGGAGCAAGCTACGGAGAAAGCGCTCCGAAGCCAGATCCGATCCAATTGGGGTACTGGGAAACTGGAAAGAACCATCCCAAGCCCGTAACCGTTGGCCTGCTGTGCTCCTTCTATGAATCAACGCCGGAGGAGATCGGCTTCACAAGTGCGGCAGCAATACAGACACTTGCGCTGTCTGCTGTCTCAGGGATTCAGGCAGGTTCAACCGCGGGTGCGTCCTTCGTGCAGCGACTTGATTCTGCGCGGCGTGAGGTAGATCGAACTCTGGCTTCCGCTAGCGTTAGCCCCGCTCAACTTGATCTGCTCGACGAGCGGATCGTATTGGCTCGACAGCAGTACCTGTATACGCCTCCGGCGCCCATGCTCGAAACGCTCCTCGGCCTCCTTGCGGATGTCGAGGATTTGGCCGGGGACCGGCAGCCGGCCGCGGCTCAGGTCCGACTTTCAGAGCTGACGGCGATACTCTCAACTCTGGTTGCCGACGCTTTGATGAAGCTCGGTGACCTGGATAGGTCCCAAGCGTGGTACAGCACCGCACGTGCCGCCGCTGATGACAGCGGAAACGTCGAGTTGCGGGCGCGAGTCAGGGCACAGGCCGCGATGCTGCCGTTCTACTACGGTCCTCTCGAAGTCGCGGTCACCCTTACTCGCGAGGCCCGGATGATTACCCGTGGACGGCCGTCAGTCACCACCGCCTTCGCCGCAGCCGCCGAAGCACGTGCTCTTGCGAAGTTGGGCGATGGCTACAAAGCGCAGCGTGCGCTTCGCCTCGCGGCCGATCTGTTCGAACAGAGCGGGCCGGGTGGAGACGCGGACGACGCCTTTTCATTCCCCGAGCGACGGTTTCTGCTGTACCGAAGCGGGGCGTTGACTGCCATCGGTGACACAACTGAGGCCCGGCGGGTCCAGGCACAAGCATTAGGGCTTTACCCGACACAGACAGGTATTGATCCTGCACTACTCCAACTGGAAACAGCAATCTGCTGCGCGCTCGACCGTCTCCCATCCGACGCCTGCGATCTAGCCGGTTCGGCGATCCTGGCGATCCGTCCCGCCCATCAGACGCCAATCTTGCGAGCACGGGCTCGCGAGGTCATCCGAGCGCTCCCAACCCCGACACGCAGCAGTCGGCCGGTACGTGAACTGCGCGAGATCCTGGCCTTACCTCCTGGTGCGATGTGACAAGTGGCTCTGTGGTAAGCGACCTTGGACTCATGACAGTAGCGGATCCGATAGCTGGCGGCTTCGATGAGTCAGAGATGCAACGTGTCCTGGAGCAAGCATGCTTGGCGGCTGGCCTCAGCAGTTCTGGCGCCCGTCTTCTGCGTGGCCACACCAACGCCGTCATCCTGCTCGCGAGGGACCCGGTCGTCGTCAAGATCGCCAGACGCGGGTCGCGGCTCGATGACGTGACCCGCACCGTTGCGTTCGTCCGATGGCTTACGACCGTCGGGTTCCCGACTGTGTCTCTCCTGCCCGTAGGCCAGCCCGTCGTCGTCGATCATCACGCCGTGACCTTCTGGACCTACCTCCCGCAGCCTGACTACCCTGTCACGGCCGTCCAACTTGCCAGCCCTCTCAACACACTTCACTCGCTCACTCCACCGGATCTGGCGCTACCGGCACACGACAACCTACGTGCCATTCGCCGCTCCATTTCCGAGATCACTGATCTTGCGGGTTCGTCGGTAGAATTTTTGAGCGACTGTGCAGATCGACTCGAATCCGAACTCAAAGGCGTTGATTTTGCTCGACAGTCAGGCGTAATTCAAGGTGACCCTCAACACCGAAACGCTTTGCACACGGCTGATGGGGTAGTAGTCCTGTGTGACTGGGACACTGTCGCCATTGGGCAGCCCGAATGGGATTTGGTGACCGTCGAGATACATTGCCGTAGATTCGGCCATGGAAAGCGGCACTACGAACAGTTCGCCGACGCTTACGGCTGGGACGTGCGGCGATGGTCGGGCTACCGTACATTGGCTCAGATTCGCGAGCTGCGAATGATCACCACGAATGCCCGGAAGGCGCGTCACTCCCCGGGAAGTCTGGAAGAAGTCAAGCATCGCATCGAAGGCGCCCGGCGTCACGACACCGAGCTGGAATGGAGGATCTTGTGACGGGCATAACAAGTCCACGGGCTGGGGCCTCGACCCCTGTCCTGCTTCAGCCCCATCACGCCGATCACGGCCGCCACAAGCACCAACCACGATAGAGACAGGTATTCGGATGACTGCTATTGACGACTCGACAGTCCGCGATCCCGACACGCTGCGTGCGGACATGGTGCGCGCGCTTCGTGACGAGGACGGGGTCAGGACCGAGCCCGTCGCCGCCGCCTTCGCCGCGGTGCCCCGGCACAGGTTCGCGCCGGATGCATCCCCAGAGGTGGCGTACAGCCTGCACTGCTCCGTGCCGGTCAAAAAGGATGAGCACGGCGTGGACATCAGCGTCATGTCCGCGGCCCACGTCCAGGCCGTCATGCTGGAGCAGGCCGAAATCGAGCCCGGCATGAAGGTCCTGGAGATCGGATCCGGTGGGGTCAACGCCGCCTACCTCCAAGAACTCGTCGGCAGCGAGGGCGAAGTCACCACTGTCGACATCGATCGCGACGTCATCGACCGGGCTCGCCAATGCCTCGATGACGCCGGGTACACCCAGGTGAGAACTGTCCTCGACGACGGTGACCACGGCGTTCCTGACAGCGCTCCATATGACCGGATCATCGTGACCGCGGCGGCGTGGGACATCCCTTCGTCGTGGATCAACGGGCTCACGGAGAAGGGTAGGCTCGTCGTCCCACTCACCGTGTGCGGCACGACCCGCAGCATCGCCTTCGACCACGACGGAGACGGTCTGATCAGTCGCTCCTACGGCTTGGCGCACTTCGTTCCCATGCAGGGCGAGGGAGCCGCCCAGGAACGCAAGGTGGTGCTGCGCAGGGGCGTCGCTCTCCAGACCGATGACGTACGGGTACCCCTGGAGCCCCAGACGCTCAATGCGGCTATGGACAAGCCCCGGTCGGAGTGCTGGTCCGGTGCTGCGTACGACCTGCCTGACGAGTTGGACCTGTTTCTCACGCTCAACCTGTCGAGCCCGGCCCGCCTGCACGCCGCTCAGGACGTCGTTGACAGCGGGCTCGTGGAAGCATCAGCCCTCAAGGGCGTGCCCGCGCTGGTGAGCCGGGACAGCATCGCCTATCGCACCCGCCGCGAGAACCCCGACACCGGTGGTTTCGAGAGCGGCGTGATCGCCCACGGCCCTCACGCCGAAACCCTCGCCGGCCAGTACGCGGGCCTGCTCCGCCGTTGGGCTCAGGACCACCGCCGGCGGGGAGCCGCAACACTCCGGTACTTGCCGGGCCCCGCCCCCGCACCCCTGCCCGAGGACGCCGTGCTCCGCCGCCACGGCATCGTCACGGCGACCTGGGCCTGAGACTCCGGAGCCCTCCGGCTCCGGGACTGTGCACCACCTGTCACTGCTGCCAAGGAGGCATGTATGACCGTGCACATAAAGCGACCACTGGCGCCCGCGCAGCCACAGGACGCCCTGACGTCGTCGGTTGAGACAGCGGACTGGGAACTCGACGTCACCATCGTTGAGGGTGGCCCGGCCGCGGACCAGCTCATCCGATTGACGAACGACGGCTGCAACTCGACGTGCGCCACGGCGTGCGTGAGCTGCCCGTAGTAGTCGCGCGGAGCAGTACCGACCGCGTTCATCGCGGTGCCCGGCCGTGCCCGGCCTACGGGCGCGGCCGGGCACCGCGCAGCCACACGGAGGTGCACATGTACCGCCATGCCGATGCGGTGCTGATCCGGGGCGCTGCGGGACACCCCGAACAGCAGATCGACTGGCCGGACCTCGTCAGCACCGCTGCGAATCCAGCGTCGTGGCGAGCGTGGCTACAACAGATATGGGCCAGTTCCGAGTTCGCCGCTGCCGCCGCTGCTGCCAGCCCCGACCTTGCAGACCGCGTCGGGCAGGTCTGCGCCGGCCGCCCGCTGCCGGACGCCACCGTGCGCCGTACTGTGCTGGCCGTGCTGCGCTACCTGCTGCGCGCTCGGACGCGAGCCACGCCGTTCGGTCTGTTCGCTGGGGTTGCAGCCGCACGATTAGGTGCCACCCTCACGGTGCACATCGGCCGCGCGCACCGTCCCTCGGCCAGAGCAGACACCGGCCATGCCGCGGTCCTGGCCGACCGCTTCGAGCAGCGCACCGCACTGCAATCAGGTCTGATGTTGCTCGCCTCCAGCCTCGTAGTCGAGCACGACGGTCACGTGGTGATCGAGCACCGGCGAAGCGGGGAACGAGATGTCGGCCCCGAACACGTACGGATACGAAGGACGGGACCCGTGCGCGCAGCCCTGAATGGCGCACGCACCCCGATCCCGTGGAGAGACCTCGCGGCGAAGCTCGCAGTCGGCTTCCCCGGCACCCCGCCCGCTGCGATAGACGAGCTTCTGGCGGGCCTGGTCCAGCAACGGGTCCTGCTCACCAGTCTGCGCGCCTCTATGACGACGCCCGACCCGCTCACGGGCCTCACTGACCACGCACATCATCTGTCCACTGCCGAGAAGGCCGAGCTGGACGCCACTCCCCTGCCCGTGATCGACCTGCGCCTGGACTGGGACCTGACCATCCCTGAGATGGTGGCGCGCGAGGCGGCCACGGCTGCACAAGCCCTCGCCCGACTTGCGCCCCGTTCTTCTCTGACCGGCTGGGCCGAATGGCACGCCCGGTTCCTCGACCGGTACGGGCCTCGGGCGATCGTCCCCGTCCTGGACGCCATCGACACACTGGGATACCCGCCTGGCTACCTCGGCGCCACCACCGCGCCGACGCCGTGCCCCCTGCCCGATCGGGACAGCCGCCTCACCAAGCTCGCGCACGCTGTCACCGTCCAGGGCCGCACTGAGGTCGCGCTCACAGACACCATGCTGGAAGACCTGGCCACCACCGACTCCGACCACCCCGTCCAGCCCAGCACCGAGGTGACCGTACGCATCGAGGCCGTTAACGCCGCCGCGCTCCGTCGGGGCGAGTTCACCCTGCATGTCGTCGGCGTGGCGCGTTCGGCCGGGGCCACCACCGGCCGCTTTCTCGACCTGCTGCCCGATGATGACCGACGTCGCATGACCGACGTGTACGGCCGGCTTCCGGGAGTGCACCGCGGCGCGCTCGTGGTCCAGATCAGTGCCACGCCTCTATCCGTCCGCGCAGAGAACGTCGCACGCGCCCCGCAGGCGACCGATCTGGTGATCTCGCTCGGCGAATACCAGAGCCCGGATACCCGCTTGATGCCGGTGACAGACCTGGCCGTCACCGCCGACGCCGAACAGCTCCACCTCGTCTCGCTCTCCCGTCGCCGCCCGGTGCACACGCTGTTACTCAACGCCGTAGATCTGGGGCTGCACTCCCATCCGCTGACCCGCTTCCTGGCCGAGGCACCGGTCGCGCTCGTCGTGCCCTGCACCGGGTTCCTTTGGGGCGCGGCTGCCTCGAACCTCCCGTTCCTGCCCGCGCTGCGCTACGGCCGCACAATCCTGTCCCCGGCCCGCTGGCTCCTCGACCGCGACGACCTGCCCACCGCGTCGGCACCGTGGCCGCGGTGGGACGAAGCCCTGACCCGGTGGTGCAACGACGTGCACCTTCCCCAGCACGTCTACCTGAGCGAGGCCGACCAGCGCATTGCTCTGGACCTGGCCGAGCCCTCCCACCGGGCCCTGCTCCGCGCCCGCCTCGACCGCGCCAGAACGGCGACCCTGCACCCTGCCCCGCTACCCCAGGCGCTGGGCTGGATCGGCGGCCGTGCCCACGAAGCCGTGATTCCTCTGATCACAGAGCAGAACCGCACACCCGTGCGGACGACAGCCCACGTCGTCGCCCGCGAGCACGGACACCTGCCCGGGAGTGGAAACAGTCTCTACCTCCAGCTCCACGGACGCCGAGACAGGCAAGACCCCATCCTGACCCGACACTTGCCGATCCTCCTCAGCGACTTGGGCGATCCCCGCTGCTGGTTCGTCCGCTACCCCGACCCCGACGACCAACTTCGCCTCCGCCTGACCTGCGCGCCCGGAACCCTCGGCACGGCCTTCGAGCACGTCGGCGAGTGGACCGCGCAGCTACGCCGCCGCGGACTGATCACCCGTACCAGCGTGGAGACCTACCATCCGGAGACCGCACGGTTCGGCGGCCCCACGGCGATCGATGCGGCCGAGGCGTACTTCGCCGCCGACTCCGCCGCCACACTTGCCCAGCTCACCGCCGCAGCAGCGAAGAACGCGCCCGACGCCCGTGCGGTGACTGCCGCGAGCATGGTGGACATCGCCGCCGGCCTGCTGGGCGACCGCGCCGCGGGAATGCACTGGCTCATCGAGCACACCCGAAACGACTCGACTGCTCCTCCCCGCGCGGTCTACCGACAGGCCGTCGACCTGGTGCACACGCACCCCGCCGATTTGGATGAACGGACTGTTTCTGCCTGGGCCGCGCGGCGGACAGCACTCACCGACTACGCCTGCGCGCTCGCGGAGACGGGCGCGAGCCCCGGCGAACTGCTGCCCGACCTTCTGCACCTGCACCACGTACGGATGCAAGGGCCCGGCCTGCCGGAGGAGCGCGCGCACCTGCACCTGGCCAGGGCCGCAGCCTTGAGCTGGGCGGCACGAGCAAGGAGAACACCGTGACCACGACAGCCCCTGCTGCCGCCGCCGCGCTGTCGACCGCCGACAAGCTGGCCGATGCCTTGGCCGACCCGGTCACCGTGTGGCCGAACGGCCGACCCGGCGGCGGCCGGGCCTGGCCCCAGTCCCTCGCCGGAGGTGCGTCAGGCATCGCTCTTCTCCACATCGAACGGGCTCGTGCCGGCCGCGGTACCTGGGAGACGGCACACATCTGGCTGGCTGCGGCTGTGGACGGCGAAGTCAGCGCTGCTGCCAACGCCAGTCTGTACTTCGGTGCTCCCGCTCTCGCGTTCATCACACACCGCGCGGCGAGCGTGTCAAGCCGCTACGTGCGGCTCCTGGAGCGCTTGGACGCGGCCACCCTCGACGTCACCAGAACCCGGCTGGTCGCCGCCCACCAACGCGTCGACCGTGTCGAACGCCCTCCTATGGAGGAGTTCGACCTGGTCCAGGGTCTCTCCGGGCTCGGCGCTTATCACCTCAGCCGCCACCCTCACCACGAGATCACCCGCGACATCGTGGCCTACCTGGTGCGGCTGACCGAACCCCTGCCCGACCCGGCCCGACTGCCGCCCTGGTGGATGAACGTCGCCCCCACCGGCGCGCTCCACCCCGACTACCCCGGCGGGCACGGCAACTTCGGGCTCGCTCACGGCATCGGCGCCGTCTTGTCCGTACTCTCGCAGGCCGTGATAAACGGTGTGAATCTGCCTGGCCTGGCTAGCGCCGTCGAGCGGATCTGCGCCTGGACCGACCGTTGGCGGCAGGGCAACGACTCCCACCCCTGGTGGCCCGGCCAGATCAACGTGCAGCAAGCAGCCGACCAGCACGTTCCCGCCGAACTCCGCCCCCGGCCCTCCTGGTGCTATGGAGCCAGCGGTGCCGCCCGAGCCCAGCAACTGGCCGGTCTCGCTCTCGGAGACCCGACGCGCGTGCGGCTTGCGGAGGCCGCGATCCTCGATGTCCTGCGCGACCCGCACCAGCAGGCCACACTCCCTGAGATCGGACTGTGCCACGGCATGGCCGGCCTACTGCACGCGGCATGGCGCATGGCCACCGAGACCGACAATTCCGAGATCGCCGCAGAACTACCGCACCTCGCAGTGCGGCTGATCACGGCAGTCGAACAGGGCGATCACGACCCGGAACTCCTCGACGGAGCCGCCGGTGCCGCACTCGCCCTTCACACCTTCGGCACGGACCGCGCGCCCGCCCCCCGCTGGGATGCCTTCCTCGCCCTGGCCTGAACACCACGGAGGAACTTCATGACTCCAGCCGCTTGGTGCCAGGTCAACGTGATGTTTTCGGACTGGGAGCACGCCGAAGCCACCGCCGTCACCGAACTCGCCCCACTCCTGGCTACCGCAGAGGACGTCGGAGCCATCAGCACGTGGTTCATCATGCGCAAGCATCCCTGCTGGCGCATCCGCTACATACCTGTCACCGGCGTGCAGAACCCCATGGACCGGCGTCTCGAAGAGCTGGTCTCGGCCGGGAAGGTCACCGGGTGGACGGAGATCATCTACGAGCCCGAGGTGCACGCCTTCGGTGGTGCTCAATCCATGGACTCCGCACACCGCTTCTTCCATCGCGACAGCCGCAATCTCCTGGAGTTCCTCCGCCGTGACGCAGCCCGGCACAGGCGCGAGACGTCCTTGATGCTCTGCAGCCTCATGATGCGCGCCGCCGGGCTGGACTGGTACGAGCAGGGCGACGTCTGGGCACGAGTCGCCGCCCACCGCGCTCTGCCACCGGGCTCCGAGCAGAACAGCAACGACCAACTACACACTGGCGTTCACCGTTTGCTCTCCGTGGACCCCAAGTACGTAGTGCAGCCCGGCGGCCCTTTGGCAGCGGCCACCGAATGGGTCTCGGCCTACACCGATGCAGGAAGCGACTTGGCCCGCCTCAACGAGACCGGCCAACTCCACCGCGGGCTACGGAATGTCCTAGCTCATCATGTGATCTTCGCTTGGAACCGACTCGGCCTTCCCTATGGCACGCAGGCCATCCTCACCGCAGCCGCGAGGACCGTCATCTTCGGCGCGGACCCGGCCACCGAGAGGAGCAACACGAACCATGTGGAAACTCCCTGACAGCATCGCCCGGCGGTTCCCCCTCGTCGCTCGTCCCCGCCCCGCCTGCCTCCCCCTGCATCAGCGAGTCCAGGCACTGGCCGACCTCGCGGACACCGCTCAGCAGCAGAGCGACCCAAGCGTGGCCTCCACGGTCTTCAACCAGGCCGCACTGATTGCCTCGGACATCGATCTCCCCGACATCGCCCGCATCCTGTGCACGCAGCACGCTGCCGCCTACCTGTGCGCCACTCCCTTACCCCCCGAGGCCGCCGTGCGCGCGCTCGAACCTGCAATCAACCTTGCACGCCTCCAGCTTCGTGCCGGACATCCAGACACGGGGCGCCAACTCCTCCTGACGCTGTTCGATGCCATCACCCACGACAGGTCCGCGCAGATCGAGAGCATCGCCGTCCCCGCGAACCTCGTGGCCACTGACGCCGACCGCAAGAAGGTGCGCACCTGGCTATGGAGCGTGCTCCTCGCCGACGGCACACGCGCCCTCACCACCCAAGGACGCTGGGACGAAGCCCTCGCCCACATCGAAAAGCATCGCGGCATTGGTACCCGGATACTGGATGGGCGCCAAGTGGCAGTCCTCGCAGCCCTCACCACTGGCGACACCAGCCGTGCCCGAGACCTGCTCGACCACACGACGCCGGGCGACCCATGGGAACAACTCGTCGTCGCCTCCCTGATGGTGCTGTGCCGACTCGCGACCGGCGAATCGGCGGCTCAGTCCGTCGCGGACGTGACCGACGCCTACCTCCGAGCACCTGCCGGCCACGGCACGACCGTCTTCGACATACGGCTTGGCCTCACGATCCTCGCTGCTGCACGATCCGCCGGTCACACCGTCACCCACGACCTCGTCGACGGTCTCCACCGCCGCACGATGGAAGCACAAGACGGCTACGCCGCCCGTGAAGTCCTCGCCGACACGCAGTTCACCGGACTCATCAGCGACAGACAGGAGCAGCAGTGTCACAATCTCCTGCACGCGTGTGGCCTGGGCTCGGGAGACCTTCCGGACGGCCTACTCAGTGACCTTCTCTCAGCGACACGCACTGGCGACGAGGTAATTCGAGATCGCCTCCGTGTCTTCTGAAGGCTGCTGGTGTCCGGGCGTACAGCTTGATGCGACTTCCTCACTGGCTCCCGACCTTCGCTCAGCGGCGCTCGAAGAAGTGGCGACTGGTGATCGGCTCCAGGTAGTCAGCGTGCGGACCTGCCAGACCCGCCAGGTCCTCCGGCGAGGACACCAGCGCGACGTCGTCGAGTTCCGGCTCACGCCCCTGGGCGCGCTCGGCCGCCGCAGCAGCGGCCAAGCCAGCTCGCAACGTCGCCTCGGAACGCGCGGGGGCCAGGTAGGTCAGACCGACACTGCCGTTCTCGCCCCGGGTCACGATCCACAGCCGCAACTCCTTCGCGACCACGCCGATCCCCACCTCTTCCACGAGTTCCCGTGCTGCCTGACCGGCCAACGCCGACTCGTCCAACACCCGCCCCGCCCCCGGGAGGCTCCACGGAACCTCCCGGCAGTTGCCAACGGCCCGGGGCAGCCGTAGAAGGCGACATCCGCGCCGTCAACATCCGGCCGTCATCGGTTGGCTGGACGACGTTCACGGACAGCGCGGGCAGCGCGGTGGCGCCAGGCACACGACGCAACGCGTAGTGCCGGTATGTCACACCCACCCAGGACAGACGCAGAACCCGCGGGCCCAACCACTCCAGCCCCCCACACGCCACCACCGGCCCGTCGAAGAGAGTGGGGTTGGCCCGAACCGCCTTCTCCCACACCCGGTCTCGGGCCTCGGCGTCCTGGGGCGACAGCGGCGGCTCCTCGGCTTCGGCCAGCACGAGTTGCTCGACATCGAGGAGGTCAATGCCCACAGGGGGCAGCGTCTTCGTCACCGGCTCATCGTAGAACCCACACCTACCAGCACCGCCTAATGACGTCCACGCTCCGTTCGAGTCCCCACGAAACGGAAAGCTGACTTCAATACCTACCGGCGTGCAGGGCAGTCATCCGTGCATACCTTCCTCATGGCGGTCTCGGCTGCGGCGCTCAACGTCGCCCAGCGAGTAATAAACCATGCCGCACTGGAAGCACAGTGCCACCTCGTCGCCGCGCGACTCGACGGTAGAGGCTCGCCGAGCCCGACGACCCCCGCTACCCGGAGCGGTGGGACCTGTGGGACGAGAAGGCGGGAATGAACGTCCCCCCGGCCTGGCGCTACGCCACGGGCGAAGACGTGAACGTCGCCGTGATCGACACCGGATACGTCATGGGTCTGCCGTCGTCGTGTGGATGGTAGATCGCTGCCTGACGTCATGGACTCGACGGGCCTGTTGGGGCTGACGTTGCTGTGTTTCGTGAATTGAGCAACAGGACAACACTGGTGAAGCCGACCGTATGTTCTCAGAGTTGTGTCTGTGACTCAGATGAGTATCTTCTGGTGGCAGTCTTGTCGGCGGAGGCGGTCGGTATACGGCGCCTGGTGGGTGGTGGCAGCTACTGCGCTGCTAGCGCTGGGTGGGTGCGATGACCCTGCGTCCCGTTCGGCCGATGACCCGACGCAGCCGCAGGACTCCGGCAGTTCGCCGGGTCCAGGGCCGCGGTCGACGCCGCCCTCGTCGCAGGCCCCGGCGCAGGAGTCGAAGGAAGCCGCGGTCGAGGCGTACGAGCAGATGTGGGCGGACATGGCCCGCGCCGCGAGGACATCGGACTGGCGGGCGGGGTATCTGCCCGATCACGCGACCGGTGAGGCGTTAGAGACGATCACCGGGAGCCTCTACGCCGATCACCGCAACAAGGTGGTCACCCGCGGCGAACCGGTCTTGCATCCGGATGTCGCCTCGGCGAAGCCGCCGAAGGATCCGACCACCGTCTTGATCAAGGACTGTGGCGATTCCACGAACTGGCTGAAGTACAAGAAGGAGACGGACCAGTTGGTGGATGACGAGCCCGGCGGGCGGCAGGAGATCGAGGCCGAGGTCAAGGTGCAGCCGGATGGCTCGTGGAAGGTGACTCGCTTCGGTGTGTGGAAGGTCGGCTCATGCTGAAGCGGGGTGCGGCGGCGACGGTGCTCGCGCTGACCGCAACGGTCGCGAGCGCAGTCCCTGCGGCGGCCGAGGGCGGCTGGGGATGGACGACCTGCGAGCAAGATCCCCGCCCCGGGTGCCGGCTGGGCGCGGAACAAGACGACGGGGATGACGGCGCGCCGCCTGATGGTGGCGCTGCACCGGAGTTCGGTGCCCCGGCCCCCGGTGGCGGAGGCGGGGGCCAGGCTGAGCCGCAGAGGGACAACCCTGATCTGATGAATTGCGCGTACGAGCCAGCGCCGGACTACCGGCCGCCGGCGGAGGCGACCGCGACCTCACACACTCCTCCGGCAGACGACGACGTCGGAGCACCGATGGTGCCGGCGGTCTTCCGCTCGGGCTCGGGAGGGCCTGGGGCGGTGCCGGCCGAGCCGGTCCAGGGGGAGGGGCCAGGCGCGTGGTACGTGTGGAGCTGCTCGGGTACCGGGACGCGCGATGCGCTGTATCGCCCGCCGGTGTGGCTGCCTGAAGGGCCGCCGGGGGAGGAAGCAGATTCCGGTCCGTCGCCGGCGGCGTTGGCGCAGCGGGCGTACGAGCAGTTGCAGTTGCCCGGCCCGGATATTGCCTCCAGCCCGTCTGGTGACCAGCTTGTGCAGGTGCCGACGTGGGTGTGGCTGGAGGGCTGGGAGGCGGTCTCGGCGACCGCTTCGGTGCCGGGCGTGTCGGTGCGGGCGACAGCGCGCCCGACGCGGGCGGAGTGGTCGTTTGGCGACGGATCGACGGTGGTGTGCCGGGGGCCGGGGACGCCGTACCGGTCGAAGGGGGACCCGAGCCGTCCGTCACCGGATTGCGGCCATACCTACCGCTCTTCGTCGGCCGGCCAGCCGGATGAGGAATATCCGGTCTCGGTTGAGGTGCGCTGGACGGTGAGCTGGTCCGGCGCCGGGCAGTCGGGCACCTTCCCCGGGCTGACCACCCAGGCGACGACCGCTTTTCGCGTCGAAGAAGGCCCTGCGCTGAACACGGAGTGATCCCGATGAAGGTTTCGTCGTACGGATGTGATGGCCAGATGAGGCGCCGGTGAGTACCCCGACTCCCGTCACGCCCGGTCCCTTTGCTCGGCAGGACGAGGCGCTGGCGGCCTCGGCGGGCGGCACGTCCCGTCTGCAGGGCGTGCGCCGGCGCCGGCGGGTGCCCTTTCTGCTGACCGGGGTGGTGCTGGTGGTGGCTGCCACGCTCGGCGGCATCGTGGCGGCCAACGAACTCGGGCAGCGTGAACCGGTGCTCGTGCTGGCCGACGAGGTGACGGTGGGACAGCAGCTGACGGCCGAGGACGTGCGGGAGGTACGCATGGCCATCGAGTTCGGCCCCAACGTCCTGACCGCCGATTCCCTCGACGAGGTAATCGGGCAGCGCATCGCCTACACCCTGCCGGAAGGCGCGTTGCTCACCAAGGAGGTACTGGGCCGCTCGCAGGTGCCCGCGGCCGGAGAGGCGGTGGCTGCGGTGGCGCTGGAGCCGGGTCAGTTCCCGCCCGGGATACAGCCGGGTACGGCGGTGCGCGTCATCGCCGCTGGCGCCGAGGAGGCCGCCAGCGGCACGGACACGCCCACGGGCTCGTGGGCGGCGATCGTCTCGGCCGTGCACAACCCGGATGAGGGGCAGGTCACGGTGCTGTCGCTGCAGATGGGCGACGCGGACGCCGAAGCCCTGGCCGCGATCCCCGACGGTTCGTTGCGTGTGGTCGCGGTGGCGGGGGGTGCGTCGTGATCGTGGCGTTGTGCAGCCTGAAGGGCTCTCCCGGGGCGACGACCGTGGCGGTGGCAGTGGCCGCGGGGTGGCCCTCCGGCGGCCACCCGGTGGTTGTCGAGTGCGATCCGGCAGGCGGAGATCTGCTGGCCCGGTTTCGCCTCGACCTCAAGCCGGGGCTGGTCACGCTGGCCGCGGCAGCCCGGCGGACGGCCGGGGACCCGGGGCTGATCTGGCAGCATACCCAGCGGCTGCCCGGCGGCGGGCTGCCGGTGGTGCCCGGGCCGCTGAGCGCCGAGCAGGCGCGCGCCGCCCTGGCCGAACTGACCGGCGAGCCGGGTCTGTTGGTTCAAGCCGCCGCACGGCCGGACGTCGCCGTGATCGTCGACTGCGGTCGCATCGGCGCCGATGCCGCGGCGCTCGCCCTGATACGGGCCGCGGACGTGATGCTGCTGGTCACCGGAACCAGCGATGATTCCTTGGCGCACCTGGCCGTTGCCCTACCGGCCGTCTCCCGGCTCTCTGCTCGTCCGCGGCTGGTGCTGGTGGGGGAGGGCTACGCGACCGAGGAGATCGTCCAGGCTCTGGAGATCGAGCGGCTGGGGGTGCGCGTCACCGGCCGCATGCCGTACGACCCCGCGGGCGCGGCCCCGCTGACCGGGCGCCCCTCGCCCCGGTCGGCACCGTCACGCTCCCGGCTCGGCCAGGCCGCAGCTGCGCTGGCCGTCCGCACCGCCCAGGACGCCCTCATCACGCCGCCCGCACACCTGGCGGGCCGCTTCGCTGGAGTTCCCGCTCCTGCTGGGCCGGACGCTCCTGGCCCCCGGCCGGTACAGCGGCAGGCGCCTACACCCTCGATCGATGGACGAATGCCATGACTGCGCCGAACGACCCCCACGCCGGCCGCTGGCGGGCACAACCTGTCGACGGACACCCTCGGCCCCCGGGCGCCGCGCAGGCCGCACGCCACGGCTTGAGCGCCGCCTCGCTGCCCTTCACCGGTCCGCCGGCGCCCGAGCCCGCCGACGGGCTGCGCGCGGCGCTGCGGCAGCGCTTATCGAGCTGGCTGGCCCAGCAGGTCCGCGCCGAGGAGGACGCTGGCATCCCCGCGCCTGACCGCAAGGAGCGCCGCATCTTCGCGCAGCCAGTGCTGGCTGACGCCGCGGAGGAATTCGCCGCCACCGCTCTGTCCCAGGGCAGCGCCATCCCTGGCCAGGACGTGGAACGCGCCACCATCGACAAGGTGCTCGATGAGTTCTTCGGGATGGGTGGGCTGGAGCCGCTGCTGCGCAATCCCGAGATCGAGAACATCAACATCAACGCCTGTGACCAGGTGTTCGTGCGCTACGCCGACGGCCGCCGGGAGCAAGTCGCGCCCGTGGCGGGCACGGATGCGGACCTGGTGGACCTGATCCGGGAACTGGCCGCGCGCAGTGGCGTGGAGGAACGTCACTTCGACCGGGGAAGCCCCGGGGTGAGCTTCCAGCTACCCGGAGGCGAGCGGGCGTTCGCTGTCATGGCCGTCACCGCACGGCCGGCGCTGGCGATCCGCCGCCACCGCTTCCAGCAGGCCACGCTCGCGCAGTTGCGCAAGGTGGGAACCGTGGACCACCGGCTGCAGGCCCTGCTGGCGGCCATGGCCCGGGCCCGCAAGAACGTGCTGATCACCGGAGGGACGGCGATCGGCAAGACCACCCTGCTGCGCGCGATGGCGGCCGAAGTCCCGCCGGCCGAGCGGCTGGTCACCATCGAGGACACCTTCGAACTCGGCCTGGACGCCGACCCGGCCGCGCACCCGGACGTGCTCGCCCTGCAAGCGCGGGAGGCGAACATCGAAGGCGAGGGCGCGGTAGAGCTGGCGGAGCTGGTGCGCTGGGCGCTGCGCATGAGCCCGGATCGCGTCATCGTCGGCGAGGTCCGCGGACCTGAAGTGATCCCGATGTGCAACGCCATGAGCCAGGGCAACGACGGCTCCATGGGCACCCTGCACGCCTCCACCAGCGCCGGGGCGTTCACCAAGCTCGCCGCCTACGCCGCCCAGGGACCCGAGCGCCTCACGGTGGAGGCCACCAACCTGCTGATCGCCTCCGCGATCCACTTCGTCGTCCACCTGGATCGGCCCCGCGGCGAGGAGCACCAGCGGGTGGTGCGCTCCATCCGCGAAGTCGTCGGCGCCGACGGCCCGCAGGTGATCTCCAACGAGATCTTCCGCCCTGACACGACCGGGCGTGCCCAGCCCGGAGTGCCGCTGCGTACGGAGACCCTCAACGAGCTGCGGGCCGCCGGGTTCACGCCCGGCCTGCTGGAAGCCGGTTGACATGACCGCAGGGCTGCTGATCATCGTCTGCGGGCTCGGTGCGGGTATCGGCCTGCTGCTCATCATCGCCGCGTGGCGGGGCGCCCTGCCCAGCACGCGGTGGCCGCGTCGCCCGCGGCGCCGGCCGCGCGCAGATCGGCCAGCACCTCCGCGTACACGGGCAGCAGCCGGTCCAGCAGCGTCAGCGGCTCGAAGTCCGCGGGCGCGCCCGGCGCGGGCTTGGCGAGCAGCAGGTACGTCACGGGGCCGAGCAGCACGGGCCGCGGGCCGGGGGCCCCGAGCGCCAGGGCCTCGGTCAACTCGGCGGTCTGCTTGGCCGGGTCGGCGGTGAAGACGGTGTCCGGGCCCAGCTCGGGCACGAGGTAGTGGTAGTTGGTGTCGAACCACTTCGTCATCTCCAGCGGCGCGGCGTCCTGCGTGCCGCGGGCCATGGCGAAGTAGCCGTCGAGGCCGTCGGCGGCGACGGCGGCGCGGTGGCGGTCGGGGACCGCGCCGACCATGACGGTGGTGTCGAGCACGTGGTCGTAGTACGAGAAGTCGCCGGTCGGCACCTCGTGGACGCCGGCGCCGGCCAGCTCCCGCCAGGCGGCGCGGCGCAGTTCGGCGGCGGTGGCGCGCAGCTCGTCGGCGGTGACGCGCCCCTTCCAGTAGCCCTCGACGGCCATCTTCAGCTCCCGGTGGTGGCCCTGTCGGGGGTAGCCGTACACGGTCGCCCGGGCCGCGGCTGCGGACTTCGCTGTCACGGAGATCTCCTTCGCGAGATGGATCCCTGAGATCCCGGCGCCGGAAGGAGAGGGGGGAGGAGACACGGGGAGGAAGGCAGCCCGGCACGCCCCAGCGCTGCTGCGGCGGGTGCCCTGATGCCTGTCCTGTACGTCACGTGCGCCGACCCTGCCCTCGAAGGTCACCGGGATGTCCGCGCGCGGAAGGCCCGCGCACGGGCAGCGGGCAGGTCTTCGGACTCGCGGGCAGGTCCGCACGCGGACGAATCGTCGCGCGCGGGGGCACCTACTGGCCGTCGCTTCCCGGACCCGCCGGGTCCAGTGCGTATGACGGCGGTCGTTCCCGCTCACCGCTGCGGGGCAGTCCCGGATTCCCACCGGGTTCCCTCTTGCGACGCCACCGCCTGGCGGACGGGGCGAACCGGCTGCACGGCCAGTGTAGGGCGCCCCTCCGACACCGCCGCGGGCCGCAGCCTTGACCCCGACGCAGGGTCAACCTCCGAGCATGGCGCCATGACCACGAGAACCCCCGCAGGACCGGCCGCCGGAACTCCCGCCGGAACTCCCGCCGGAACTCCCGCCGGAACTCCCGCCGTCGAGGCGTACGGGCTGCGCAAGGCGTACGGCGGCCGCGAGGTCGTCGCCGGCGTCGACCTCACCGTGCCCGCCGGCACCGTCTACGCCCTCCTCGGCCCCAACGGCGCCGGCAAGACCACCACCGTCCGCATCCTGACCACCCTCCTCGCCGCCGACGCCGGCACCGCCCGCGTCGGCGGCCACGACATCCGCCGAGAGCCCGGCCGGGTGCGCGCGGCGATCGGCGTCACCGGCCAGTTCTCCGCCGTCGACGGGCTGCTCACCGGCCGCGAGAACCTCCGCCTCATGGCCGACCTCGGCCACCTCGCGGGCCCCCGCGCCACCGCCGTCACCGGGCGGCTCCTCGCCCGCTTCGGCCTCGCCGACGCCGCCGACCGGCGCGCCGCGACGTACTCCGGCGGCATGAAGCGGCGCCTGGACCTGGCGATGACGCTGGTGTCCGGGCCCCGGCTGATCTTCCTCGACGAGCCGACCACCGGCCTCGACCCGCGCAGCCGCCGGGAGTTGTGGGACGTCGTACGCGAACTCGTCGCCGACGGGACCACCGTTTTCCTCACCACCCAGTACCTGGAGGAGGCGGACCGGCTCGCCGACCGCATCGGGGTGCTCGACGGCGGCCGGCTCGTCGCCGAG
>NZ_JACBXC010000140.1 GCF_013870535.1 Streptomyces phytophilus
CCGGGGCCGCCGTCGACATCGGCACCCTCGCCCCCAAGGCCGCCGCCACCCGCTCCGAGCCCGTGGAGGTCCGCCTCACCGCCCGCGAGGACTTCACCGTCATCGGCCGGCCCCACAACCGCATCGACGCCCGCGACGCGGTCACCGGCCGCAAGAAGTTCGCCATGGACCTCGACGTCCCCGGTGCCAAACCCACGATGGTCTGCCGCCCGCCGACCATCAACGGCAGGCCCGGCGCCGTCGCCAACCTCGCCGACGTCACCGCCATGCCCGGCGTCACCGACGTCGTGCCGATCGACACCGGCGTGGCCGTACGGGCCGAGACCTTCGGCCAGTGCATCGACGCCGTACGCGCGCTGCGCGTCGACTGGCTGCCCGGCACCGCCGAGGGCAAGTCCGACCAGAGCGTGCTGCGCGAACTCGCCGCCGCCGAGCCGCCGATGGGACTGCCGCCGCTGACCCCCCACGTGGAGGCCAGGTTCACCTTCCACTTCCGCAGCAACAGCGCGCTGGAGCCCAACTGCGCCATCGCCGACGTACGCCCCGACCGGGCCGAGGTCTGGTCGGCGCTCAAGTCCCCGATCGTCGCCAAGGAGGCCATCGCCGCCAAGCTCGGCCTGCCCCTGGGCCGCGTCACCGTCCACGTCACCCAGGGCGGCGGCTCCTTCGGCCGCAAGCTGTTCTTCGACGCCGCGCTGGAAGCCGTCGAGGTCTCCCGCCGGATCGGCAAGCCCGTCAAGCTCATGTGGCACCGCGCCGACGACGCCCGCCAGGGCCGTACGCACCCCATGGCCACCTCCCGGGTCCGCGCCGACTACGCCGGCGGCGCCGTCCTCGGCTTCAAGCAGCGGCACACCAGCGTCGCCACCGACCTCGGCCACGGCCTCGGCGAGGTGTTCACCGCGCTGGCCGCGCGGCTGCCGGTCGGCGACATCGGCTTCTCCCAGACGTTCTTCCACCTCAGCCAGTCGATGCCGTACGAGTTCGGCCTCGCCACCCGGCTCCTCAACGAGACCGACAAGGGCTTCAACACCGGCAGCATGCGCAACGTCTACTCACCGGACGTCACCTGCGCACGCGAGCTGATCGTCGACCGGCTCGCCGAGAGGACGGGCAAGGATCCGTACGGCTTCCGCCGCGACTTCCTGCGCGACGCACGCTCCCGCGCGGTCCTGGAGAAGGCCGCGGAAGCCGGCGACTGGGGCCGCAAGATGCCCGAGGGCACCGCGCAGGGCATCGCGTTCCACTCCGAGTACAAGTCGGTCAGCGCGGCCCTGGTGGAGATCGACTGCCGCCCCGGGACCGTCGGCCGGCCCATCCGCGACGGCGTCGGCGGACCCCGCGTCACCAAGGCCGTCTTCGCCGTGGACGTCGGGCTCACCGTCAACCCGCGCGGGCTCGAAGCCCAGATGATGGGCTGCCTCATGGACGGCATCGCGCTGGCCCTGACGTCCAGCCTCCACCTGCGCGACGGCCACTTCCTCGAAGCCAGCTGGGACAACTACTTCTACACCCGGCAGTGGAACACCCCGCCCGAGCTGAAGGTCATCGTCATGCCCGACACCGCCGACGAACCCGGCGGTGCGGGGGAGCTGGGGGTCGCCGCGTCGATGGCCGCGGTCGCCTGCGCGTACGGCCGCGCGACCGGGACGATGCCCACCGTCTTCCCGATCAACCACGACACGCTGTCCTTCACCCCCAAACCGACGATCCCGCCCGTCCCCGCGTCCCCGACCGACGGCCTGGACCAGGCTCGCTGAGGCAAGGAGACCCCCGTGCCCGAGCACACCTTCCGCGTCAACGGCGAGCAGGTCACCGTCGACGTGGCCGACGACGTGCGCCTGCTGTGGGTGCTGCGCGACATCCTCGGCGTCACCGGACCGAAGTACGGCTGCGGGATCAACGTCTGCAAGGCGTGCACCAGCCACCTCAACGGCAAGGCCGTCAACCCCTGCGCGATCCCCGTCGGCGACCTGGAGCCGGCCGACGAGGTCACCACCATCGAGGGCCTCGCGGACACCGCCGACGGGGACCTGCACCCCATGCAGCAGGCGTGGCTCGACCACGACGTCGTCCAGTGCGGCTACTGCCAGCCCGGCCAGATCATGGCCGCCGTCGCCCTGGTACGCCGCGTGGCCGCCGAGGGGCGCGAGATCACCGACGACGACCTCGACGGCATCCGCAACATCTGCCGCTGCGGCACCTACGTCCGCATCCGCGAGGCCATCAGGGCGGGCGCCGAGCGGATGTGACCGGGTGCGCTCAGGCGGGCAGCCGGGTGTCCACGACGACGGCGATCTCGACGAGCTGCCCGGGGAAGGCCAGCTCGGCGACCCCGACGACGGTACTGGCGGGGCGGTGGGCGCCGTAGTACGCCCGGTTGCCCGCGGTGATCGCCGCGGCGTTCCGCTGCAGGTGCACGCCGTACACGGTCTGCGAGACGATCTGGCTGCGGGCGGCGCCGTAGTGCGCCAGGACCTTGTCGAGATTGGCGTACGTCAGCTGGAGCTGCGCGGCGCAGTCGTCCGCGTGCGCGAACGCGCCCGCCTCGTCGAACGCGACCTGCCCGGAGACGTGGATCAGCTCGCCCGACCTGATGGCCTGCGCGTAGCCGAACTCGCTCTCGGGTGCCACGCCGTGGTGGAAGGCGTCGATGGCGGCCATGGTGAGGGTCCTTCCCTTTGCTCTCTTGCGGTTACTCAAAAACTGTAAGAGAGTGAAGGCTGACCTGGAAGGACGCACTTTTTCGTTACTGAGGAACCAGATGGTGACCAAGCGGGAACTCAAGGCCCTCCCCGAGGGCGCGGACCTCAGGCGCGCGGACTCGCTGGCGCGGGAGGTCTTCTCCGACGTCGCCAACAAGTGGGCGCTGCTGATCATCGAAGCGCTCGGCGAGCGCACCCTGCGCTTCAGCGAGCTGCGCAAGGAGGTCGAGGGCGTCAGCCACAAGATGCTCACGCAGAACCTGCGCACCCTGGAGCGCGACGGCCTGGTCGACCGGAAGGTCTACCCCACGGTCCCGCCGCGGGTCGAGTACACCCTCACCGAGCCGGGCCGCGCCCTGCGCGCGACGGTCGACGCGATGTGCGGCTGGACGCAGCAGTACCTGCACCACATCGAGGCCGCCCGCAACCGCTTCGACGCGTGACGCCGGGGCCGCGCGTCAGGGCTGGGGCCGCCGCGCGCGGGCGGCGCCCTCAGACCGCGGGCTGCACCCGGGAGCGCAGCAGGCAGAACTCGTTGCCCTCGGGGTCCGCCAGCGGGTACCAGCTCTCCGTGCCGGACTGGCCGATGTCGGCGTGCCTGGCGCCGAGCGCGAGCAGCCGCTCCAGCTCCGCCTCCTGGTCGCGGTCGGTGGCGTTGACGTCGATGTGCAGGGGGAGCTTCCCCCTGCGCGGGTCGCTGCTCGCGCTCAGCACGAGCGTGGGCTGGAGCCCGCCGAAGCCGGCGTCCGCCGGCCCGATCTCGATGGTGCCGTCGTCGTCCCGGTCGAGCTCGACGTAGCCGAGGACCTCGCTCCAGAACGCGGCGAGCCGCTCGGGGTCGGCGGCGTCGATGACCAGTTCGGTGATTCGGCATGCCATGGCCGCAGCATACGGGCACCGCGCGGCCCCCGCGCGACCGGCCCGGACCGGGGGCGGACGCGACCCGGCCGGAGTGTCAGTGCCGGCTGAGAAGCTGGGGCCATGGACAGGGACGAGGAGTTGCTGCGGGGCCGGGTCTACGGCACGGAACACGACGACCCGCACCCCGGGCCGCGCCCGGGGCGGGACTACGCCGAGCTGGTCGGCGGCCCCCTGGACGGGCTGCTGCTCGACATCACCGGCTGGAGCGCGCGGGAGACCGCCGCGGGCGCGGCCCTGCCCACCGAGCTGGGCCGCTTCGGCGCGGGCGGCCGCGCCACCTACGCGCCCGCGCCCGGCGCTCCGCGGCGTTGGGAGTGGGCGGGCGACATAGCCTGAACACCGGTGCCGCGGGCCGGACTTCGGGAAGCGGAATCCGGCCTGGTAACGCGCGTGCCCGACGTAGGGTGCCGCGTATGAAAATCTTCGGATGGGTGCTTTTCGTCTGCGGCCTGTACTTCCTGGTCCAGGGATTCGTGATGCCGATGATGGCCGAGCGGTCGGACGTGGAGAGCATCGAGTTCCAGCAGATCCGCGAGTCCAGCTCGTACCTGGGCATCGGCCTCATGATCGGCGCGGTGGCGTGCGGCGTGCTGGACCGCGGCTCCGGCGGCTCGGGGCAGCGGGCCGCGCAGCAGCCCCCGTCGTACCCGGCCCAGCAGCCCTACGGCGCCCCGCCGCCCCCGCAGCAGCAGCACGGCGGCTGGGGCCCGCCGCCCGTGGGCTGACTCCGCCCGCGCGGATTCCTCAGGGGGTGACGACGGCGAAGTCCGGATCGGGCTTGTCGAGCACGGACAGCAGCGCGCGGAGCGCGCCCAGGTCGCCGGCGTGCTCGATGCCGCCCGGATCCCCACCCGCCAGCAGAGCAAGCAGCTGTGCCTTGGTGAGCGTCAGCGACACGTCGGCCGCCTCGGCGGGCCGGTCGTCGAGGCGGTGGTGGGTGAGCGCGCCGTGCGCGAGCGTGGCGCGGTGGCGCTCGCCCAGGTCGGTGACGTGCCAGTCCAGGGTGAGGCCGAGGTCCCAGGCCCGGGGGCCGTCGACGAGGATGGCGACGGAGTCGAGCAGCTGCTCGACGCTGAGGGCGGCCATCAGGTTGCTCGCGGCGATGTCGGTGTGCCGGACGCCCTCGCGCAGCTCACGGGCGCCGACGAGATAGCAGTTGCGCCAGGTGGCGCACTCCGCGCCGTGGCCGAGCCGTTCGAAGACGTCGGCGAGCGCGTTCTTGGCGCCGGTGTGGCCGGGATCCGCGAACACGGCGTGCTTGAGGAGCTGCGCGGCGAAGCGCAGATCGCCGTCGTCGGCGTACGAGCCGGCCTTGGCCACCATCGCGTCGACGCCGCCCATGCAGTCCGCGTAGCGCTTGGCGGTCTCGGCCGGCGGGTGCTCCCACAGCGAGGCGGGGTGGCCGTCGTACCAGCCCAGATAGCGCTGGTAGATCGCCTTCACGTTGTGGCTGACGGTGCCGTAGTAGCCGTGCGTGTGCCAGGCCGCGGCGAGCGACGGCGGCATCTCGATGATCTCGGCGATCTCGGTGCCGGTGTATCCCTGGTTGGCCAGCCGCAGCGTCTGGTCGTGCAGGTACGCGTACAGGTCGCGCTGCTCGGCCAGGAAGTCGCGCATCGCCTCCTGCCCCCAGGTCGGCCAGTGGTGGGAGGCGAAGAGCACGTCGGCGTCGGCGGCGTAGAGCCGTAGCGCCTCGTCGAGGTAGCGGGCCCAGGTGCGGGCGTCGCGCACGAGGGCGCCGCGCAGGGTCAGGATGTTGTGCAGGTTGTGGGTGGCGTTCTCCGCCATGCACAGCGCGCGGTGGTCGGGCAGCAGGAAGTTCATCTCCGACGGAGCCTCGGTACCGGGCGTCATCTGGAAGACGAACCGCACGCCGTCGACGGTCTCGGTCTGCCCGGTGCGGGTGACGTCCTTCGTGGCGGGCAGCAGGGCGGGCGTACCGGTGGAAGCGGTGAACCCCAGCCCCATGCCGACCAGCCCGGCGGGGCCGCGCTCCAGGTTCATCCCGCCGTAGTAGAAGCCGCGGCGCAGCATGGCGGTGCCGGCGTAGACGTTCTCCGCCACGGAGTGCTCCAGATAGCCGGCGGGGGCGAGGATCGGTACGTCCGCGTCCGGGTCGAGGACGCCGAGGATGCCGCCGAAGTGGTCGAGGTGCGAGTGCGTGATGACCACACCGGTGACGGGCCGGTCGCCGCGGTGCGCGCGGTACAGGGCCAGCGCCGCGGCGGCGGTCTCCCGCGAGATCAGCGGATCCACGACGACGACCCCGCGGTCGCCCTCGACGAGGGTCATGTTCGAGAGGTCGTACCCGCGGACCTGGAGGACGCCCGCGGCCACCTCGTACAAGCCGGCACGCGCACACAGCTTCGCCTGCCGCCACAGGCTCGGATCGACGGTGTCGGGATGGCCGTCGTCGGGAAAGGCACCGAGGAAGCCGGTGTCGTCGAAGTCCCACACCACCCGCCCGTCCGCGGCTGTGACCTGCCGCTCGGCAGGTCCGGCGAGGAACCCGCGGTCGGCGGCCTCGAAGTCGGCGCGGTCGCTGGGATCGGGCGTGGCCATACGGGTCCTCCCCGCGGGTGGGTGCAGTGCACTCCAGCCTCGGTCCGCCGGGCTCGGCCGACCCCCGGAGCGGGGCTGTTCGAGTGACACGCGTAGAAGCGCACACGCGCTCCGAAACTGACGCTCCGAATCCTTGTGATCGTGTCCCGGTCAGGTCACCAAACAGTCACACCGCAAGACACGGGTCGCCGGAGTCGGACAGGATGCACCGGTCCGAACACGTATTTGCTAGGGGAATCATGCACAAGCGCACTGCCCGTATTTCCGCTCTTGCTGCGGCTGCGGCGGCTCTGACCTTCGCCGTGGCCGGCTGCGGTAGTGACAGCGAGCCGGATGAGGCAGCCTGCAAGGAGGCCATCACCAAGCAGTTGAAGGACTACCAGGCGGGCGACGAGAACGCCGCCGACGACCGTCCCGGCGACTGCGAGGGCATCGATGACAAGACCGCTGAGCGGCTGGCTCAGGAGGTCGCCAAAGAGGAGATGAAGGGTATCGAGGACTCCCTCGACGCCCCCTGATCGTGACTGGAGCCCGCCCGGCGCGGACGGCGCATGACGCGCTCCGCGCCGGACGGGCGCCGCTCGGTCAACCGGGCGGTCCACCGGACCCGTAAGGGCGGATCCGCACCTCCGGCCGCATGATCGCAGTGCCGGCGCGCAGTTTCACCGTATGAACAAGATCACCCGCAGCCCGGCGCCCGTCGCCGCCCTGCGAAGGAAACTCTCGACCACCATCGCCGCCCTGGCCCTGCTCACAGCAGCCACCCTCGCCGGCGCCGACAGCGCCACGGCCACCGACGCGAACCCGGTGGCCACCGCTCCCGCAGCAGCGCCGACGCTGCGCGAGCAGGCCGACGCGATCATGAACCTCACCTACGGGGAGTTCGCCGAGACCCCCCACGTACCGCCGTTCAACTGGATGAACGACGGCTGCTCCGTCCCCACCGGCTACGCGCCGTACAGCGAGGTCTTCCGCCCCGCGTGCGTCCAGCACGACTTCGGCTACCGGAACTACGGCGCCGACCACGAACTGAAGCTCAGCCCGACGCGCGAAACGAAGAACTGGATCGACGGCCGCTTCCGCACCGAAATGCGCCGCATCTGCGACGACCGCGACAGCTCCCGTCTCTCCCACCTCGCGTGCGTCAACGCCGCCGAGGCGTACTACGGGGCGGTCCAACTGGGCGGCGACAGCTCGTTCTTCTGACCCCAGAAGCAGTGCGGAGATCGGCGGCAACACCACCCGCCGATCTCCGCCCCGGGGCAGAACGCACGCATGGGCCACGCCTTCGACTCCCCGGAGCGCCCGCGCGTGGCCCGGCGCTACGTCAGGCGGGGCCGGCGCTGCACGAACTCTGCGGCGGACACTTCCTGGCCATGAAGGGCTGCCGTGAAATCACCGGCCTGCTGTGCGCCTGCGCTGCCGAGAGCGCCATGTGCACATACGGCGGTCGGCTACATGACATTCGGAAAGCCAGGCGGTGGCTTCGGCGATGTGGGGGAGCCCGTCCTGCTCGTGCCAGGAGACACCGGCGAACTTCGCGTCCCCTTTGCCGGCGAAGGTTCTCGCGAGCGTCGATTGCGCACCGGAGAGGACGTTCACGCCGAATCGCCCCCGGGCGCGTATCAGTTGCAGCAGGGCCGAGTTCTGGTCGAGCGAGACGAGAACCATGGGCGGGTTCAGAGACAGCGAGGCGAAGGCACTCACGGTCGTGCCGTGCGGGCGGTCCCCGTCCATTGCGGTCACTACCGACACCGGCGTGGGCACCGCGGCCATGACCTCGGTGAAAGCCGTGCGCAGGTCGGGAGTCGTGGTCATCGGTGTCTCCTTGTCGCACTGCGCGGGAGGACGGGTGTCGACTGCTCGCCAGGGGAGCGCGCGTTCATCGCCGCGGGGCGGAAGGCGCGGCCGCAGGAGGAACGGACCGGCATGGGTGCATGTGACGCGGCGAACTGGGCGGCCGGACGGGGACAGTTCGCGACAGGGACCGCACTCGGCGTGCGCGCGTAGGCGGCAGAACACACGGCCCGTACGACAGCGCCTCAACCCTCGCCGCCACCGTGTCGATCTCCTCGGAGCCCGGTAGGCGGGCAGTTGGGCGGACTCGGTGGCCAGTGCGGGGCCACCCCCAATGGGATCTGGAATGCGGGAGACTCGGCCCTTGTGCGGCGATTGCCTTCTGTGTCTGCCTCGGATTCGCGACAGCTTCCGAAGTTTAGCGCGCGACCAGACCCGGTGAGCTGGGGTCGAAGGAGGGCGGGTGGGCATTACCTCGGCGGATGTCCAGGTCGGTCACCAGTTCGGCCTTTCCCTGGATGATGTGCACCTCAGGACCGTCGTGGCTTTTGGTGGTGGGTCGCCAAGTGGACGCCAAGTCGATGGGGTGGTGGTGGCCAAGTGGGAGGTTGGATGCTGGGT
>NZ_JACBXC010001400.1 GCF_013870535.1 Streptomyces phytophilus
CCGGAGCTGGGGCTGTACCTGCTGGGCCGGCCGGCGCCGGAGACGGCGTGGGAGAGCTGCTGGGTCCGGTGGCCCGACTTCCGGCTGCCGGCCGACCGCGCGGCGGCGCAGGTGGCGCTGCGCGAGGCGTGGGAGCGGGCGGAGAAGGAGCGGGTGGAGGTCGCGTGCGGCGGCGGGGTGGGCCGTACGGGGACGGCGCTGGCGTGCCTCGCGGTGCTCGACGGGGTGCCAGCGGACCGGGCGGTGGCGTACGTACGGGAGCACTACAACCGCCGCGCGGTGGAGACCCCTTGGCAGCGCCGCTACGTCACGCGCTTCCCGTGACCTCCCCTGCTCCCTCCAGCCCCGCCACCAGGATCTCCCCGTTCTCCTCCCGCACCTCGTACACCTTGATCGGCTTCACCGCCGGCGGCGCCAGCGGCTCCCCCGTGGCGAAGTCGAAGACGCTGCCGTGGCACGAGCACAGCAGCCCGTCCTCCGTGACCTTGCCGGACGACAGGTGGCAGGCCAGGTGCGTGCAGTAGTTGGCGCTCGCGTAGACCTCGCCCTCGAAGCGGGAGACCGCCAGCTCGGTGTCGCCGACGAAGAAGCGGCGCACCACTCCCTCCGGGACCTGGCCGGAGCGGGCGACCCGCACGTACGCGGTCCCGGTCGCCTTCCCGGTCGCGTTCTCGGTGTCGGGCATCGTCACTTTCCTCCCGCCAGCGCCGGCTGCGCCGCCGCCCCGTCCGCCCGCTCGGCCGGCTCCGTCTGCTCGGCCAGCTCCGCCAGGTCCACGTCCTCGTCCGCCAGCCGCGCCGGATCCGGCGCCGCCCCGCGGGCGATCAGCTCCTTCGCCGCCGGCACGTCCCCGCCGCGCTCCGCGGCGAACGCCGCGCGCAGCACGCCCTCTTCGAGGTAGAACGCGGTGAAGTCGCGCTCCGCCACCGAGCCGCGGACCACCAGCCGGTCCCAGGACCGCGCGTGCCCGACGTGCTGGAGGTTGAGGCCGAACTGGTCGGACCAGAACCAGTGCGGGTCCGCGTGCACCGCCGGCCGGCCCAGGATGTTCTTCGCCGCCACCATCCCCTGCTTGTTCGCGTTGTCGAAGTGCTCCACCCGCACCCACCGCCCGTACACCGGATGCCGGTGGTTGGCCACGTCGCCCGCGGCGAAGATGCCCGGGACGCTGGTGCGGCAGCGCTCGTCGACGAGGACCCCGTTCTCCACCGCGACCCCGGAGGCCCGCGCCACCGCGGTGTTCGGCGCCGCGCCGACCGCGACTACCACCGCGTCGCCCTCGACCCGCAGCCCCGACTCGGTCGTGACGACGACGCCGTCCGGCCCGGTCCGTACCGACGCGACGGTCTCGCCGGTGTGCAGCTCCACCCCCGCGGCGCGCTGGACGTCCGCGCAGAACGAGCCCATCTCCTCGCCCAGGACCCGCGCCTGCGGCACCGCGGCCTGCTCGATGACCACCGGTTGCACCCCGCGCGCCAGCGCCGTCGAGGCGAC
>NZ_JACBXC010001401.1 GCF_013870535.1 Streptomyces phytophilus
TCCCGCCCACCGCCGCGCGGACACCGGCCGCATGTTCTTCGTACTCGCTCCCCGCACTGGGCTCCACAAGGCGACCTCCTCGGCCTCCGCTGCGGAAGGCCACGACCTTGGCCCGGGAGCCGCCGCAATTCGCCGAACCTTGCAGCGCACCAGCGGAGGCGGGCCGACCACGCTGCCCACCAAGACACAGGCTGCTGAGCGCCGCATCGCTCGCCCGCCTGCTGCGTCCAGCCGCTGAAGCGCCATCACGACCGGCAGAAGCACGAACGCAAGGCAGCAAACACCGTGTGGCACCCCAGCAGGCACATCTTCACCACTGCGCAGGGCGGATCGATCGACCCGACCAACCCCGCCCGTACCTTTACCGCGCTCCTCCGCAAGGCCGGCCCCCGCCGCATCCGCTTCCACGACCTCCGCCACCTTGCCCTGGGGCAGGGGGTCGAACTCATCGTGATCAAGGACCTCCTTGGCCACGCCGACATCGGCGTCACCGCCACCGTCTACGCCCACGCCTGGCTGCGCCTCCAACACGACGCCGTCCACACCCTCAGCTCAGCGCCCGGCAGCTTGGAGAAACCAAGACGGGGCGCGCCGACGGCGACGACGCCGCCTCACTCATTCGCTGACGCTGCCGTTAACTGCTACCGTCATGGCCCGCGGGAGCCCCGCCTACGGGCTCTCACTTCATTAGCGACTTGCCGATCAGCCCACTCCGACGCCCGTCATGTATCGCATAATGTCGCACATGAACTCTCTCACCCCCACGGACTGCCCGGGCCTGCTGCGTTTTCTGCGGAGGTGGTACGGCGCCCCGAAGTCAGCCAATGTGAAGCCGGGGGAATCACCTGATGCACCCGGGGAGCTTGTCGAGTGGCATGAGATCTCTGCCCAGTGGGCTGGGGAGATCACTTCACACAACTACGCCGTCCCCCTCGCCGAACTCGCAACGGAAGACGGAAAGATTCCGTTCTGGATTGAGAACCAAGGAACTTGGGTTTGGGCATTCGACCCGAAAAGTGAAGGTTGCTCCGTTTACGAGCGAGAGCCATCCGACGAACCGACCCCGTGGCGACGGACCGGAGAGCGACTCTCAGAATTCTTGATTCACGCCACAATCCTGGAGGCAATCCTGGGGGCTCCTGCGAAGAAATCCGCGCTAGGAGTCCCGGCAGATTGGCTCTGGTCTCGAGAAGGAAGCCATGAGCTCCCCTTCCCCGCATGGAACTGGCCAGCCCGTGATTCGCGTATCCTCCTCGGCGAGAGCTGGCTGGCTCTCGTCCACCCGAGCGACGATCCCGACGCAGGCCATGACATCACCCTCGCAGCGAGGGAGCCAGACGACCTCTCCTGGGCGGAGGATACGCCAGGAGTCGAGTGGCGCTCACAGTCCGACGTTCAGGACTACACAACCGATGAACCAACGCCCTGGTAGGTAGTGAAACACGAATTGGCGGCCGATCCAATCGGATCGGCCGCCGATTACTTTCCTGACTC
>NZ_JACBXC010001402.1 GCF_013870535.1 Streptomyces phytophilus
CGGCGCACGGGTAGACGACGGCGTAGTGGCGCGGTGCCTCCCAGCAGACCCAGCCGGTGCGCGGTACGACGGGCACGAAGAGCAGCTCCGCGCCGAAGAGGTCCCGCGGCGGGTAGTCGCGCACGTTGATCTGCAGCCGGCTCTCGCCCAGCCACCGCGTCCCCGGCCGCAGCGCGTCCAGCGCCGCCGCCCAGCCGCCCTGCCCCACCTGCGCGGTGCGCGCGACGATGTCCGCCTCGATGACCCGCCGGCGCCGCGGCCAGTCCGGCAGCACCGTCTCGTGCCACACCCACTCCAGGATCTGCGCGGCCCGCAGCGGCAGGTCGTCCCGGCGCAGCCGCTCCGGGAGCCGGCCGTCGAGGGAGACGGCGACGTCGGCGCGGGCATCGTCCGGGGGCGTGGCCCGTAGCACCGCCAGCTCCTCCTCGAATGACACGCCGGGCGCGCCCGTGGGCGTCGGGGTGAAGAAGTCCGCGTTCCACGGCCGCAGCAGCCCCGCGCGGACCAGCTCGTCGGTCACCGGGTCCGCGGCCTGCCGTTCGCGGTACGCCGGCAGGTGGGTGTCGAGCCAGGCGCGTTCGCCGGGGTTCGACGCGGTGCCCCGCGCGAGCGTCTTCAGACAGGCGAGCGCCTCGGCAAGCGGCGAGACGACGAACCGGCTGCACGCCAGCGTGTCCGCGTCGACCTGCCACCACCCCATGTTTCGCCTCCCGGCGAAACTCTACTCCCACGCCGCGCTCTCCCCGAAGCTGCCTGACATGCGCACGTACCGCGAGCTGTTCCGCGTCCCGGAGTTCACACCCCTCTTCGCCTCGTCCTCCCTCCAGTTCGCCGGGCTCACGATCAGCGGCCTGGCGCTCGGCACGCACATCTACGAGCAGACCGGCTCGCCGCTGCTGGCGGCCCTCGCCATGTTCGGCCCCCAGCTCGCCCAGGTGCTCGGCGCGACCCTGCTGCTCTCCGCCGCGGACCGGTTGCCGCCGCGCGGCGCGATGACCGCGCTGGCCCTCGTCTACGCCGCCGCCAGCGCCGCGCAGGCCGTGCCGGGCATGCCGGTGTGGGGCGCGTTCGCGATCCTGGTCTGCCTCGGCCTGCTCGCCTCCGTCGGCGGCGGGGTGCGCTTCGGGCTGCTCAACGAGATCCTGCCGCGCGACGGCTACCTGCTCGGCCGGTCGGTGGTCAACATGTCCGCCGGCGCCATGCAGATCGCCGGCTTCGCCGTCGGCGGTGTGCTCGTGGCCGCGCTGTCCCCGCGCGGCACGCTCCTCATCGCCGCGGCGGCGTTCGTCCTCTGCGCCGTCCTCGGCCGCGTCGGACTCGGGGCCCGGGCGCCGCGCGTGGCCGGCCGGCCCTCGGTCGCGGAGACCTGGCGGGTCAACGGGCTGCTGTGGTCCTCGCGGCACCGCCGCGTCCTCTACCTCGCGCTGTGGCTGCCCAACGGGCTCGTCGTCGGCTCCGAGTCGCAGTTCGTGCCGTACGACCCGGGCCGCGCG
>NZ_JACBXC010001403.1 GCF_013870535.1 Streptomyces phytophilus
CGAGCGCTTCGCCCGGCAGCGCGAGATCACCGATCCGGTCTTCACCTCGGCCGATGCCCGGGAGGGCGCGCTGGCCTTCACGGAGAAGAGGCCGCCGCGCTGGACGGGCCGCTGACGGCGCCCGGCCGCCGACCCCGGCATCAGGTCGCGTACCGGTCCCTGAGCTGTGCCTTCATCACCTTGCCGCCGGGGTTGCGGGGGAGGGTGTCGACGATCCTGACGTGCCGGGGGCGCTTGTACGCGGCGAGGTGCGCCCTGCTGAACGCCTCGATGTCGGCCGCCTCCGGCGGCTCGGCCGGGTCGCGCGGCACGATGACCGCGAGCGGCGTCTCGCCCCACTTCGGGTCCGGTACGCCCACGACGGCCGCCTCGGCGACCTTGGGGTGGGCGAGCAGGGCGTTCTCGACCTCGGCGCAGTAGATGTTCTCGCCGCCGGAGATGATCATGTCCTTCTTGCGGTCGAGGACGTAGAAGTAGCCCTCCTCGTCCTGCCGTACGAGGTCGCCGGAGTGGAACCAGCCGCCGCGGAAGGCTTCCGCGGTCTCCTCCGGCCGGTTCCAGTACTCCTTCATCACCATCGGGCTGCGGTAGACGATCTCGCCCGCCTCGCCCCGCGGCACGTCGTTCATCTCGTCGTCCACGACCCGCACTTCGACGTTGAGCAGCGGGGTGCCCACCGAGCCGATCTTGCGCAGCGCGTCCGGGCCGCGCAGCAGCGTCGTGACTGGGCTGCACTCCGTCTGCCCGAACGCGCTGCACACGTCGGCCTGCGGGAAGGTGCGGATCATCGTCTCCAGCAGCGGCGTGGCCGCCGGCGCGGCGCCCCACGAGATGCGGCGCAGCCGGGTCAGGTCGTGGCCGCCCAGCTCCGGCAGCGCGCAGACCGCCTGCCACTGGGCCGGGATCATGAAGCACGAGGTGACGCTCTCGTCGACCATGGTGCGCACGGTCGCGGCCGGGTCGAAGCCGCCGGACGGCGGGATGACGTTCGTGCCGCCGACGAGGAGCGGGGGCAGCAGCGTCGACAGGCCGGCGATGTGGAAGAGCGGCGCCGTGGACATCGACACCTCGTACGGCTGCGTGGTGCCCTGGGTGGCCATCGAACTGAAGGCGTGCAGCAGCAGGTTGCGGTGGGTGAGCACCGCGCCCTTCGGGGCGCCCGTCGTGCCGGAGGTGTACATGATGAACGCGGGGTCCTCGTCGCGGACCTCGTGTGCTTCATGCTCCGGGTCGGACTCCGGGGCTGCGGCGAGCGCGGCCTCGTAGTCGCCGCCGAGGGTCAGTGCGTACGACACGGACGGCGCGGAGCCGCGCGCCTCGGCCACCGCCGGGGCCAGCGCCGGGTCAGCGATCACGGCGCGGGCGCCGCTGTCCCGGAGCACGTACGCGATCTCCTGGGCCACCATGCGGAAGTTGACCGGCACCACGATCGCGCCGAGGCGCAGCGCGGCCAGCCAGCACTCCACCACCTCGATGCCGTTCAGGCCGAGGA
>NZ_JACBXC010001404.1 GCF_013870535.1 Streptomyces phytophilus
TCGGTGACCGGGCGGAAGTCCGCGTCCGGTGCCGCACCGGTGCCGAGCGCGGCCAGTTCCGCGCGGTCGGCCGCGGAGAGCATCGGGACGGCCCGGACGCTGCCGGGCTCCTCGGCCAGGCCCGCGAGGACCGCGGCGGTGTGCGCGGTGAACTGCCCGATCTGCGCGGGCGTGTACCGCGACGACCGGTAGGTGGCGAGGAGTTCGGCCGTGTCGCCCCGGTCCCGCAGCACCATCGTCACGTCGTACTTGGAGACGCGGACGGGCAGCTCGACCTCGCTGATCCGCAGCCCCGCCGAGTCGAGGACCGGTGGGTCCGCCTCGAAGTTGAACAGGGTGCTGAAGAGGGGCGTGCGGGTGGGGTCCGGCACGGCGTGCAGGCGGCGGACGACCTCCTCGAACGGCACCTCGCGGAACGAGAAGGCGCGCATGAGCGAGGAGTGCACCGACCGGCAGTAGTCCGCGACACCGGCGGCGGGGTCGGCGCGGACACGCAGCGGCACGGGGTTGATGAACATCCCGACGGTGTCGGCGAAGTCGCCGGAGCGGGTGTCCATGGTGCCGCCGACGATCAGGTCGGTCCGGTCGGTGTAGCGGCTCAGCGCGAGCGCGTACGCGGCGAGGCCGATCACCTGCGGCGTGGTGCGCAGGCGGCGGCCGAGTCCGCGCACGGCCTCCCACACCCCGGCCGGGATCGCGTGCCGGACGAGGGCGCCGTCGCGGTCGGCGTCCCGGGCGGCCGGGGCGAACCCGAGGGGGTCGCCGTCCTCGGGCAGTTCGAACTCCTCGATCCAGGACTCGAACCGCCGGTCGGCCGGGGCGGGTGCCGCCGTGACGTAGTCGGTGTACGGGCGGCCGGCGGCGGGCAGTTCCTCCCCCGCGTACGCCCTGAACAGATCGCGTACGACGAGGGTGAAGGAGCGGCCGTCGACCACGGCGTGGTGGGCCCCGACGACCAGGATGTGCTCGGCCGGGCCGAGCCGGAGCAGCTCGGCGTCGACCAGGCGGTGACCGACGAGCGGGAACGGGCGGGTGACCGCCTGCTCCAGCTCCGCGGGCACGGCGGCCGGGCCGACCTCGCGCAGCGGCAGCGGGAAGTCCCGTGCCGCCCACGTCGAACGGCGGGGCTCGCCGTCCGCCTCGTCGAGCCGCAGCCGCAGCTCCGCGTGGCGGTCGAGCACGGCGTGCCAGGCCCGCCGCAGGCGTTCGGCATCGAGGCCACCGACCAGTCGTCCGGCCCACGGAGCGGTGAACTCCGGGCTGTCCGGCTGGAGCCGGTACGCCAGCCATAGCCGCCGTTGCGCCGCGGAGAGTGCCTGTGCGCCGCTCCGGCCGGTCTGCATCGTGCTCATGTGCCACGTCCCTCACATATCCCCGAGAACCGGACGGCAGATGTCGTCGATCGCGTGCGTCAGTCGTGCGAGATCCGAGTGGTCGCGTGTCCGTCCGTGCAGGTGGCCGAGGCGCGCGGTGGCCCCGCCGCGCCAGT
>NZ_JACBXC010001405.1 GCF_013870535.1 Streptomyces phytophilus
CAGCGCCGTCAGCTCCGCGGTGATCCGCTCCAGGTCGTCGCCCGCCGGGTGCTCCCCGGAACGTACGCCGACGGACTGGGCCAGCGAACGGGTGCGCTGGAGCTCGGCGGCGAGCAGGTCGATGCGCGCGGGCAGCGCCGACCACACGGAGTCCGCCGCCGCGACGACGTCGATCACCTCCGCGTACCACCGGTTCATCCGCTCCACCAGCTCGGCCAGCTTCAGCGACTCCGACAGCCGGGCCGGACCCGTCAGCGACGCCGGATAGCCGCCGGCCACCGTACGGGGCAGGGCGGCGGCACCCGGCGCGATGGTGACGCCGTGGTCGCGCAGCAGCGCCGTCAGCTCCGCCAGCTCCGCGGCGCCCGGCGAGCGGCGGCGGGCCCGGATCTCACGGGCCGAGCCGAGCGCGCCCGTGTACGCGTCGAAGTGCGCCCACAGCAGCGAGATCGCCTGCTCGGCGGCGGCCCAGCGCTCCTTGGTCGTACCGGACAGCTCGGCGCCCTCCAGCAGCCGGCGTCCCGCGTGGTCCTGGAGCGCGAGCAGCGAGGTCTCGATCGCCTCGTGCTCGGCTCCGAGCCGCGCAAGCGCACGATCGACCTCCTCGCGGTCCATCGAACCCCGTGGCGGGAGCGGCATCTGTTTCCCTCCGTGCTGCCGTACTCTGCCCGTTGCCGTGCTGTTCCTGCGTGCGCCCGGTCAGTCCTTGTACTTGGGAGCCGGCGCCTGGTCGATCCCCGGCATGGCGTCGGCCAGCCACTCCTTGTAGGAATCCTGCCAGCGTCCGTCCTTGCGGTAGTCCTCCAGCATGCTGTTGACGCGGCGCACCAGGTCCTCGTCGCCCTTGTTCATCGCCACGCCGTACGGCTCGGGCCGGTCCAGCGTGCCGAAGAGCTGCATCGACGGGTCCTGCGCGGCCTGGCCGGCCGCGAGCGCGTTGTCGGTGACGACCGCGTCCGCCTCGCCGAGCTGCACCCGCACCAGGCAGTCCAGCTGGTTCGGCACCAGCATGACCTCGGCGCCGTACGACTCCTCCTCCAGCGCACCCTGGCCCGTGGAGCCGTCGGCGGTGCAGACGCGCTTGCCGTCCAGGCTCTCGTCGAAGCCGGTGATGCCCGAGTCGGCGGGCCCCAGCACCGCCTGGTCCCCGGTGAAGTACTCGGTGGAGAACGCCACGTCCTGGATGCGCTCGCAGTTGATGGTCATCGTGCGGACCACCACGTCCACGTCCTTGTCCTGCAGCGCCGGGATGCGCTGGCTGGTGGGGATGGAGCGGAAGACGACCTTCGTGCCGTCGCCGAGGATCTCCTCGGCGATGGCCCGCGCCAGGTCGATGTCGAAGCCCTCCAACTCGCCCGTGAGCGGGTTGCGGTAGCCCCACTGGAAGCTGTTCTGGTCGATACCCGCGATCAGGTACTCGCGGTCCTGGATCCGCTTGACGCCGTCCCCGGAGGCGGTCGCGTCCGGCCGCAGGCTCGCCTCCGGCGT
>NZ_JACBXC010001406.1 GCF_013870535.1 Streptomyces phytophilus
CGGGCAGCGTCTGCGCCGCGGGCCACGAGGAACTGGCCTCGCACGTGCTGCTGCTGCCCTTCGTCCCCGACGACGTACGCCGCGCGTTCACCGCCCGGCTGCTGGACCCGCTGCACGCGTACGATCAGCGCCACCGGGCCGGGCTGGTGGAGACCCTGGAGGCGTTCCTCGACTGCGACGGCTCCTGGACCCGCTGCGCGGCCCGCCTCCACCTGCACGTCAACACGCTGCGCTACCGGGTGGGCCGGATCGAGCAGCTCACCGGCCGGGACCTGGCACGGCTGGAGGACAAGCTCGACTTCTTCCTCGCACTGCGCATGCGCTGAACACCGCCGCCCGCACGGCGCCGTTCAGCACCGCCACGGCCCCGTCCCGGGCAATCGGTTGGCCAAGATCTTGTGAAGTCGTTCACGCGGACCCTTGGCCCAGGGCAGACTTCGTGTTGAGATTCGACTCACATTGGGCTGCGTTGTTCCTTGGCTCGACGGCGCGTTGGGGAGGCAAAAGTGGCGGATACCGCCATGGCACGGTCGGAATCGGTGATGTCCGAGGATCCGCTGGAGCGGGCGATCTGGCGGCTGCGCTCGCGCGGCTGCTGGGACGACGCCGCGGCGCTCCTTGAGGACACCGCCGGGACCGACGCCGAGGCGGCGTGGCGGCGTGCGGCGCTGCTCGTCGAGCAGTGCATGTTCACGGCTGCCGGCTGGGAGCGCGCCGAGGATGCGGTGCGCAACGCGGAGGCCGTGTCGACGGACGGGGAGAACCGCGGCGTCACGGCGTGCGAGCGGGGCTATCTCGCGTACGCCTCCACCCTGTTCCAGGAGCGCGACCGCTCCGACGAGGCCCGCGCGGCGCTCGGCCGCGCCGCCGCGCTGCTGGCGCCGACGTCGCCGCACCGGCCGATGCTCGACTTCCGGCGCGGTCTCGTCGCCCAGCACCTGACGAAGAACGCGACGGCGGCGCTGGCGGCGTTCCGCCGCGCGCACGCGGGCGCGGTGGAGCAGGACGACCTGCTGCTGATGTCGTTCACCTGGCGCCATCTGGCCTCGCTCGCGGACGAGGCCGGGGACCTCGCGGAGGCGCGGCACGGCTTCCGCGAGTCGCTGCGGCTGCGCGAGGAGGTGGGCTACCTGATCGGTACGGCCCCGGCGCTGATGGCGCTTGCCGATGTGGAGCCGGAGCCCGACGCGGGCCGGCTGCGGGCGGAGGCGACGCGGCTGGTGCGGCTGCTGGACGGGGTACCGGCGTGGCTGGCGGAGCAGTTGGGCGAGGAGCCGCGGCGGGTTCCCCCGGCGGAGGGCCGAGCGGAGGGCTGAGGGGGCGCGGCAGGCTCCCCCGGCGAAGGGCTGAGAGGCGCGGGCCGGCGTGGCGCGGAGGGAGGGGTCGAGCCCGTAGGCAGTCGTTTCCGGTCGTGTTCCGCCCGTCTTCCGCCCGCCTTCCACCCGTACGTACGGCTACGTCCCCGCCGCCGCGTCCCGCTCCCG
>NZ_JACBXC010001407.1 GCF_013870535.1 Streptomyces phytophilus
GCTCCCCCACGGGCCGCCCGCGGTGCGCCTCCAGCTCGGACTGCGCCGCCTCGACCTGCGACAGGATGCGGGTGGCGTGCTCGGAGAGCAGCCGGCCCGCGTCGGTGAGGCGGATGCCGCGGCCGTTCTTGGCGAGCAGCTGCTGCCCGGTCTCCCGCTCCAGCTTGGCGAGTTGCTGGGAGACGGCGGAGGTGGTGATGTGCAGCCCGTCGGCCGCGGCGCTCACGGAGCCGTGCCGGGCGACGGCGGCCAGGGTGCGCAGGCGTTCCAGGTTCAACATGTAAGTGATGCTACGAGATAGGTGCCATAAAGTCTCGCTTGTGCTACGCGGAGTGGAGGGCCCACCGTAGGCCCATGACCTCGGCACCGGCAGCAGCCACCGACCCGGCCACTCCCCCGGCCGCGGCGCCCAGGCGGCCCGTCGTCGACTGGCGCGTCCGCTTCACCGCACTGTCGGTCGTCTGGGGTTTCAGCTTCCTGCTCATCAAGGTCGGCACGGACGGCTTCGCGCCACTGCAAGTGACGCTCGGCCGGATGGCCTTCGGCTCCGCCGTCCTGGTCGCCGCGCTCGCCCTGCGCCGCGAACGGCTGCCGCGCGGCGCCCGCACCTGGGGGCACATCGCGGTGGCGGCGTTCTTCATCAACGCGCTGCCCTTCTCCCTCTTCGCCTACGCCGAGCTGCACATCAGCTCCTCGCTCGCCGGCATCTGCAACGCCACGTCGCCGCTGTGGGCGATGCTGCTCGCCCTCGTCGCGCTGCGGGAGGACCGGCCGACGCGCCGCCGGGTCGCCGGCCTGGGCCTCGGGTTCGCCGGGGTGCTGATCGTCCTCGGCGCGTGGCGGGGGTTCACCGGCCAGGACCCGCTGGGCACCGTACTCGCGCTGCTGGCCGCGGCCTGCTACGCCGTCGGCTGGATCTACGTCCGCCGCACGCTCGCCGGCAGCGGGCACTCCCACCTGTCGATCGCCGGTACGCAACTGATCCTCGGCACCGCCCAACTGGCCGTCGCCACGGTGCTGTTCACCTCGGTGCCGACGGCGTTCCCGGCCGAGCCGCTGGTGGCCGTCGTCACCCTGGGCACGCTGGGTACGGGGCTCGCGGTGCTCGTGCAGCACGGGCTGGTCGCCGACGTGGGGCCGACGAACGCGCACACGGTCACGTACGTCATCCCGGTCATCGCGACGGCGGCGGGGGTGGCGCTGCTCGGCGAGGAGCTGACGTGGAACACGCCGGTGGGTGCGGCGGTGATCCTGGCGGGCGCGGCGCTCTCGCGCAGCAGTCCGCGGGCGAAGGGGACGTAGCGGCGCCGGTACGGGTGTTCCGTACGGGCTCCGGGCAGGTGTTCCGTACGGGCTCCCGGCAGGTGTTCCGTACGGGCTCCCGGCAGGTGTTCCGTACGGGCTCCCGGCAGGTGTTCCGTACGGGCTCCCGGCAGGTGTTCCGTACGGGCTCCCGGCGCGGCCGGGCGGCGCCCGGCGCTGC
>NZ_JACBXC010001408.1 GCF_013870535.1 Streptomyces phytophilus
AGCCGCGGGCACAGCCCCACCCCCTCGCACCGGATACGGATCCGCATCCCCCGCAGTACCAACGACGCACCCGCCGCCGGAACACGGCCGCGGACAAGATCCTTGGGCGCCGTGGAACCACGGGGCCCGGTGCGGCCGTCCACAACGGCACCGGCATAGTGGGGGCTCGTGTCCCGCCGGGGCACCTGCGCAGACGAGCTGGGGGATTCGATCCATGCCCGCCAACGGGAAACGTCGTATACCGAGGAAGCCACTGGCCGCTGCGGCCCTCGCCGTCACGCTGGCACTGACCGCCGGCGCCTGCGAGGACGGCGACGGCGACAGCGGTGCCGACGACAAGCAGCAACAGCAGGAGTCGCAGGCGCCCGAGAACGATCTGGCGCTCCCCGAGGGGATCCCGGACGCCCTGAAGAACCTCGACCTCGACAAGTGGAGGGACGGCGGCTGGGAGGACTGGGCGAAGGACGACTGGCTGCGCGACGCGCGCGAGTTCATCAACCCGATCATCGAGGACCTCTGGGACCCCGACCGGATGTGGGACGCCGAGCAGCCGCCCAACCGGGTCGACGAGGACGACGTGTCCGAGGACCAGGGCGTCACCGACCCGGAGCCGGCGCCCGTGGAGGCCACGGAGGCGGCCACACCGTACGACGAGTCGCAGCCCGCCGCGGGGAAGATCTTCTTCGACACCCCCGAGGGCCCCATGGTCTGCTCCGGCACCGTGGTCGCCGACCCGGCCAACCCGGGCAAGTCCAACCTGGTGGCCACCGCGGGCCACTGCGTGCACAAGGGCTCCGAAGGCGGCTGGTGGCGCAACATCATCTTCGTGCCGTCCTTCAACCCCGAGGGCAAGACCGTCGCCGAGCTGGAGGCCGAGCAGGCGACCGAGGCCGACATCGCGCCCAAGGGCACGTTCTGGGCCGAGGAGGCCCGTACCACCGACGAGTGGATCTCCGAGGGCATGTCGCAGGGCGGCGTGGGCGCCCCGTACGACTTCGCCGTGATGAAGGTGCAGCCGAAGGACGGCGGCGGGCAGTCCCTGGAGGAGGCGGTCGGCGCCGCGGTGCCCGTGTGGTTCGACGCCCCGGCCGTGAAGGACGTCGGTGACCTGACCGCCACCGGCTACCCGGCGGCGGCGCCGTACGACGGCGGGCGCCTGTACTCCTGCACCGACGCGCCGGGCCGGCTGTCGATCCAGGCGTCGCAGCCCACGATGTACCGCATCGGCTGCACCATGACCGCCGGCGCCTCCGGCGGCGGCTGGACCGCGTCGAACGACGGCGAGGAGCAGCTGGTGTCGGTCACGTCCATCGGCCCGCTGCAGGCCACCTGGCTGGCCGGACCGCGCCTCGACAAGGAGGCCGAGGGGGTCTTCGACGAGGTGAGCGGCGGCTAGCCGCCCGTACCGTGCGGTGGGCGCAGGCGTCCGCCGCACCCTGGCCGACAGCGCGCCGGACTCCCGCCGGGAGTCCGGCGCGCTGGC
>NZ_JACBXC010001409.1 GCF_013870535.1 Streptomyces phytophilus
GCCGTGTCGGGTGACGCATGTGCGGCTCCTTCACTGAGTCGGTGTCGGCGGGCCGGCGGCCTTGGACGGCCGCCGGCCCGCGGGGGATCACTGCTGCTCCTGCCACTCCGCCCGGGCCTCGTTCAGCTGCTCCGCCATCGCGTCCAGGAAGTCCTTCGCGCTCATCTCGCCGAGGAGCACCTTCTGGAACGCGGGCTCGTTGTCCGTCTTGCTGATGTTGTTCCAGTCCGGCAGGTAGTACGGCAGTTGCACGATCTCGGTGCTGCCGTCCGTCAGCGAGGAGAAGGCGCCGTTGTCCCGCGCCGACTCCCTGACCCAGGCGTCCTGTGCGGCCTCGGTGTTGGCGGGGATCTGGGCGGCCGACTCGTTCCACGCGCTGTTGGCCTCGTGGGCCGCGGCGAACTCGATGAACTTCCAGGCCGCGCCCTTGTTGTCGCCGGACTTGAAGAGCCCGAGGCCGTCGACCGGGTTGGAGACCTGCACCCGCTTCCCGCCGGGTCCCGCCGGCTGCGGCAGGCCCGCGAAGCCGCCTTCGCCCAGGGCCTTGAGGTGGTCCTGGTAGGAGCCGAGGTTGTGACTCAGCATCCCGATGTCGCCGTTGTCGAACTGCGCGACCATCTTCACGAAGTCGTTGTTCACGTCTGCCTCGGGCGTGACGTCGTCGTACAGCCCGGCGTACCTCTCCAGGGCGGCGACGTTCTCCGGCGCGTTGACCGTCGTCTCCTCGCCGTCCCAGAACTCTGTGATGCCCGACTGCCCGTACATCACGTCCAGCGCCTGCGCGATGGAGCCCTCGCCGCCGCGGATGGTGTAGCCGAAGGCGTTGTCCTCCTTGTCGGTCAGCTTCTCCGCGGCGTCGTAGAAGGCGTCCCAGGTGGTGGGCGGGGCGAGCCCGGCGTCCTCGAAGAGGTCCGTGCGGTACCACAGCGTGCCGTTGTTGGCGGAGGTCGGCACGGAGTACATCTCCTCGCCGCGCCCGCCCGCGGCCCTGACGCTCTCGGTCATGCTCCCGGCCAGCACGCCCTTCAGCGCGCCGTCCTCGATCCGGCCGCCCACGGGTTCCAGCGCGTCCTGCGCGACCATGTTCGCGAGGTACGAGGTGGTGACGCCGCCGACGTCCGGCAGGCCGCCGCCCGCGATGGCGGTGTCGTACTTGGACTGCACGTCGTTGATCGGGATCGGCACGTACTCGACGTCGATGTCCGGGTGCGCCTTCTCGAAGTCGGCGATGATCTCCTTCCACACCGGCGTGCGCACCCCGCCGTTGTTGTCCCAGAAGGTGATCGAGCCGGCGCCTTCGCCCTCGCTGCCGCCGCCGGTGCTGCCGTCGTCGCCGCACGCGGCGGCGGTGAGGGTGAGGGAGCCCGCCAGGAAGAGGGCGGCGGCTGCTCTCAGTGGTGTGGTCATGGTCATGTGTCGGCTCTCTTCGGTGGGATGGGGATGTACGGAGTCGGAAGGGGGCGACGGCGGCGGCGTACGG
>NZ_JACBXC010000141.1 GCF_013870535.1 Streptomyces phytophilus
GTGGTGCACCAGACGCTCGACGACCTCCGGGTCGCGCGGAGCGGGCAGGTCGGCGAGCCGCGACAGCGCGCTGAGCCGGTCGAGCGCGCCCCAGGCCCCGAACCGCGGTCCGCCCAGCGCGCGCTGCAGGTCGGTCCAGGAGGTGCGTTCGTCGTCGATGCCGTAGTGGCGGTGCCGGTGCCAGGCGTCGTGCAGCCGCATCAGCTCGCGGTACGGCTCGGGGCCCAGGCCCTCCGCCCCGGGCAGCAGGTGCTCCGGCGAGAGCGCCTGCAGCTCGTCGAGGGAGACGGCGGTGCCGCCGCCGGTGCCGCCGCGGTAGCGGGCCTTGACCACCCCGACGACCTCGCCGCGGCCGAGGTGCAGCACGGGGCCGCCGGAGGCGCCCTTGCGGATCGGGGTGGGGGTGCCGAGGAGGATCTGCTGCCCGTTGCGCCCGGCGAACTCGGCGCTCAGCAGCGCCGCTTCGGCCCCGTCGCCGCTTCCGGCACCGGCGCGCCCGTGGGCGCTGAGGAGGACGGCCTGGTCGAGGAAGTCGTCGTAGCGGTCGCCGAGCCAGACGGGTTCGCTGCCGGCGGGCGGCCGGGCGGGGCCGGGCGGGGCAGTGAAGTAGGCCGGGTACGGGATCCTGTTCCGCACCTCGCCCGGCGGCCCCTCCGCCGCTCCCGCCGCGTCGGCCCGTACCGGCAGCAGCCGCACCAGGGCCAGATCAGGCCCCACCTGCATCACGGCCTCGGCGAACGTCTCGTCCCGCACCTCCGGATCGCGGCCCATCCGCGCGGCCGTGCTGTCCGGCGACGGCATGCTGTACTCCACCCGCCCCGGCACCGTACGCCCGCCCACGACCACGCCGATCAGCTCGCCCGGCGCCGTACCGCGCCGCCAGCCGTCGGGGTGGACGAAGACGTGCGCGCAGGTCAGCACCCACTCCGGCGCGACGAGGAACCCGCTGCCCCACAGCGACCCGTCCCCCGAACCGGGCGCCGCCCGGATGTCGACCGTCGCCGCGGCGGCCAGTTTGCAGAGCTGGTAACGCGCGTAGTCCGCGGCCTCGCTGCTCTCGATGGGAACCCTCATACCGGTGCAGACGCCGTGGAAGACGTGCCGGATGCACCAGATGCAGCCGTATCGGGCGCAGTAGTTGATGCGGCAGCCGATGCGGTAGAGGACTCCGCCCCGGAGGGGTCGGCCGGGTGTGCGCCGGGCTGCCAGGTCAGCGTGACCGACAGCTGCGCCGTGGTGTTCGCGTCGGCCAGCAGCGCGATCGCCTTCCCCGTCCCGGCGGAGATCTCCACGCCGAACGTCACGCTCACCTCGTGCGGTGCGGCGGCCGCGGTCGCGGCCCGTACGGAGGCGGCCACACCGCCGACGAGGGGCGTGAGCCCGGCGAGCCGGGAGGTCAACCGGCCCCAGTCGGCGACGGGTTCGAGATCGTCGTCGGCGTCCTGGTCCTGACCCCCATCCGGATCGAGCTGCGGCCCGGTATCCGGTCCGGCGCCCGTCCCGGCACCCGCGCGGGCGCCTCCGGGCGCCGGCACCCCCGCCCGCGTACCCGCCGCGACCCGCTCGTCCAGCGGCGTCGCCCGGACCCACACCTCGGTGCCGTCCGGCAGAGTCACGCGCTGCGGAAGGTTGCTGCTCATCCGGTTCCCCCGACTACGCTCGGTGCCCAATGCACCGACATTAGTCCGCCGACCGCCGCCCCGCGACGGTACCCGCGGCCGTCGGCCGGTCATCCTCCGTGGTGAGCGATACTGAACCGGTCACTATCCCCTCTTCTTCCCCCTCCCGGAGCACCCACCATGTACTTCACCGACCGCGGCATCGAGGAGCTGGCGAAGCGGCGCGGCGAGGAGGAGGTCACCCTTGAGTGGCTTGCCGAGCAGTTGCGTACGTTCGTCGACCTGAACCCGGAATTCGAGGTTCCGGTCGAGCGGCTGGCCACCTGGCTGGCCCGGCTCGACGACGAGGACGAGGAGTAGCGGCCGCTTGACTTCCCCGCACCGCGATATATCGTGTCTTGGCAGAGACGCGATATGTTGCGTTGGGTGCGAGCGCTCGCCAGAGCCCGAGTCAGGAGGCCGTGGATGCCGGTGCAGCTTGTGGCCGATCCCCAGACCCTCGCCTTCGAGGAGCCGGTCACGGCCCTGAAGGTGCGGATCGTCAACGGAGCCGTGCACGTCGTCGGGACCCACGACGACACCGGCCGGCCGGGCGCCGCGCGCCTGGAGGTCAGCGAGATCGAGGGCCCGCCGCTGCGCGTCTCCCTGGAGGACGGCGAACTGACGGTCGCGTACGAGGACCTGCCCTGGCGGGGCTTCCTGAAGTGGCTCGACCGCAAGGGCTGGCGCCGCCGCGCCGTCGTCTCCCTGGCCGTGCCGGCCACCGCCCGCGTCGAGGTCGGCGTCGTCGGCGCCGACGCGGTCGTCTCCGGCATCGCGGGGCGTACGGACGTACGCGGGGTGAGCGGCGGCGCCACCCTCGTCGGGCTCTCGGGCCCGGTCCGCGCCGACACCGTGTCGGGGGAACTGGAGGCCCAGGCCCTCGAAGGCGACCTGCGCTACAACTCCGTCTCCGGCTCCCTCACGCTCATCGACGGCGCGGGCGGCAGTGTCCAGGCCGACACCGTCAGCGGCGACATGGTCATCGACCTCTCCCCCGCGGCCCGCGCCGCGAACGTCCGGGTGAACACGGTCTCCGGCGAGATCGCCGTACGGCTGCCCGAGGAGCCGGACGTCGAGGTGCACGCGAGCACGACGAGCGGGGCGGTCTCCAACGCCTTCGCAGCGCTGGACATCGGCGGCCAGTGGGGGGCGAAGTCCGTAAAGGGGCGCCTGGGGGCGGGCAAGGGCTCGCTGCAGGCGACCACCGTCTCCGGCGCCCTGGCGCTGCTCCGGCGCCCGGCGGGGACGGAGGAGGAGCCGGAGGACGCGCCGGACCCGGCGGACGCGACCGGCCCGCAGGACGCGACAGGTCCGCGAGACTCGACAGGTCCGGCCGACTCCGCCGGCCCGGCCGACAAGAAGGTGCTCTGACATGCCCCCCGTCTTCGCCCACGGCCGCCTTCGGCTCTACCTGCTGAAGCTGCTGGACGAGGCCCCCCGCCACGGCTACGAGGTGATCCGCCTCCTCGAAGAGCGCTTCCAGGGCCTGTACGCCCCCTCCGCGGGCACCGTCTACCCCCGGCTCGCCAAGCTGGAGACCGAGGGCCTGGTCACGCACACCTCCGAGGGCGGCCGGAAGGTCTACGCGATCACCGAGGCGGGCCGCGCCGAACTCGCCGCCCGCCAGGCGGAGCTGGCGGAACTGGAGCTGGAGATCCGCGAGTCCGTCGCGGAACTGGCGGCCGAGATACAGGCCGACGTCAGCGGCACGGCCAGCGACCTGCGCCGCGAGATGCGCCAGGCGGCCAAGGAGGCCCGCACGTCGGGCGGCGCCCGCGGCGCGAGCGCCGGGGAGAAGGAGTCGTGGCGGCAGGCGAAGGAGGACTTCAAACGGGCGAAGCAGGAGTTCAAGGAGCAGGCGAAGCGCGCGAAGGACGAGACGCGGCGGGCCCGGCAGGACGCGGAGCAGGCGCGCAGGCACGCGCGTGAGACGCAGGAGCGGGTGCGCAGCGAGGCGGAGCGGATCGCGCGGCAGGTGCAGGAGCAGGTGCAGACGCGGGTGCGTACGGGCGACTGGCAGGGCGGCCTGATGGACGGCCTGGCGGAGCTGACGCGGGAGTTGGGGAACCTGGGCGGCTTCGGAGGCCGCGGCACGGGGACGCCGCAGGAGGCAGCAACGGGACCGGGACCGGGAACCGGAACGGCCGCGGGAACGGGAACGGGAACGGAAACGCGACCGGGACCGGGACCGGGCCCGGAGGCGGACAGGGCCGCGGGGAACGGCGGAGGCTCCCCCACAGGACCGGAAGAACCCACCGCCTCCCCGTCCGACAGGATCGCGGACGCGGCCACGCCCACCCCGCCCCCGGGCGGGATGTACACGGCTCAGGGGACCACCGGGATGGGCGGCGTGAGCACACCCTGGCCGCCGTACGTCAAGCCGGACCCCGCCGACACCCCGGAGTGGGCCGAGGAGGACACGCCCCAGGACGCCACGCCCGCTGAGCTGGCCCGCGAACTGGAGCGCCTGCTCGACCGGTTCCGGGACGACGTCCGCGACGCGGCCCGCGACAACGGCGTAGCGCCGGACCAGCTTCGCGAGGCCCGCCGGCACCTGTCCACGGCGGCGGCGCACCTCACCGCGCTGCTGCGCGTGGGCGGCAGCAGGGACGGCGACAGGGATGGCGACAGGGGCGGCAAGAAGGGCTGAACTGCGGGGCGCTGCCGACGTCTTGAAATGTACGCGGTGAGTGTGCGAAAAAGGTCTGGACCTTTGCTTCGCACGATGAGAGGCGTCCCTGTGAGGCCCACCCCCACGCTCGCCGCGCTGAGCACCACCGCCGCCTGCCTCCTGGCCCTGACCGCGACCTCCTGCAGCTCGGACAGCGGCGCCGCGGCCGAACCACCGGACACGCCGACGGTACCGACCGGCGTCACCGTCTACACGAGCACGTCGACGTCGGTGCACGTCATGTGGAACAAGGCGGCGGAAGCGGAGAAGGTACGGCGGTACGAGGTGTACCGCAACGGCAAGAAGATCCAGAACGTACCGGCCGAGAAGCACATGATCGACATCGCCGGCCTCAAGCCGTCGTCCTCGTACACCTTCTCCGTACGCGCCCGGGACACCGACGGCAAACTGTCGGCCCCCGGCCGGGCGGCCCCGGTCACGACCCCGTCGGCGGACACGGACGACAGCAAGCCCCCGACGCGACCGGGAAGCCTCAAGGCGCGGGCGGACGGGCCGCGTTCGGCGACGCTGACGTGGGCGAAGTCGGAGGACAACAAGGAAGTCACGTCCTACGACATCTACCAGGAGGGCACCAAGATCCACAGCGTCGCCGGCACGGAAACCACCGCCGCGGTCACCACCCTCCGCCCGGACACCGACTACACCTTCACGGTCAGGGCCCGCGACGCCCTCGACAACACCAGTCCGGACAGCCCGTCGGCATCCGTCACGACGGAATCGGAGCCGGAGGGCAGGACGGGGGCGGAGGTCCCGACGGACCTCCAGGCGACGGCGCGCAAGGACGCGGGCGTATGGAACCTCGATTTGGTGTGGAACGCCCCGAAGGCGGGCGGGGACGTCACGGAGTACGAGGTGTACGTGGACGGGAAGTTCGGCTCGCAGTTGGTGCTGGGCGAGTCGGCGCCGAAGGAAACGGGGCGGATCAGCCTGCCGCTGGAGGAGAAGGCGAAGGCGACGTGCGCGGTGAAGGTGCGGGCGAAGCTGCCGGATGGGAAGTGGGGGCCGTTCACGAAGGAAGTGACGGTGACGGCGGGCTCGTAGGACGACCGCTCCGGGACCGTGGTCGGGGGAGGTCGCGGAGAGCAGGCAAGGCGGAACACCACGGTGGAACACGCCCGGAACGCGCACCGCGACACACAACTAAACCCGGCACCAGACCCCACGCCCTACCGGATCCGCCAGCCCCTCCCAATCCCCCCCAATCCCCCCTCACACCCGCCCAAGGGTAGGTGCCTGCTCTGACAACGAACCCGGGTCGTCGGCGGGGCCGGCGGGTTGGCCGTGGGCGTGGGGCGGGTGCGGGGGGTGCGGTGTCGGGGTGGGGGTGGTGCGTGGGGTGGGCCGGTGTCGGGGGGCCGGGGCGCTGCTGGCGTGCTGCTGCTGCGTGGGTGGGGGCCGGTGTCGGGGGGTGCGGCGAGGGGAATGGCGGTGTCGTTGGGGCTCCCCCCGGGCCACCCCGCTTTTCAGTGTGGGCCTGCGTCCGGCGTCAAGGGCGCTCCCTCCGCTTCGCTGCGGGAACGTCGCTACGCGATGGGGCTTCGCCCCACCCTTGACACCGGACTCCGGCCCGAAACAGACCCGCAGCTAAGGGTGGCCCAGGGGGAGCGGGCACCCGAACACTGTGGCTACGAAGGCGGTGCCCCGCCGACGGGGGGCGGACAACCGGCAGTCGGGCCCACCCCGATCGCCGAAGTACCCGGTGGGGACGGACCACCGGAGGCGGGCTTGCCCGATCGCTGAGGTATCCCGGAGTCGGGGCGCATCACCCGAACCGGCCCACTCCGAGCACTGAAGTGCCCCGTCGGTGGGGGGCCGGATCACCCGGGGGCGGCGCCGATCCCCCGGCGCAAGGGCCGGACCCCCGGAGTCCGGTCAGCCCTGCTCCGGGAGCCAGCCGGTACGAACTCGCGGTAACCCACCCGCTAAACCACCCCAAATCCCCCACGCAACCCGACTTTCGCCCACCCAGACGCACCAACCCGCTCCGGCCACCGCCAACCACCCGCCAGACGGCCCGGAATGGACGCTACCTGCACAAACTCGCGGAATCGCGCCCCCCAAACCAGGGCGAATCTCCCTCCTGGGTCGAGTTTCGCCTCGCGACGCGCGCGGAGCCACCCGCAAGCCCGCAATCCGCACCCTGCGGCCACCCGATGCGCGTCAGCGAGACGAACTCACGGCAACCCGCCCGCTAAACCGGTGCAAAACACCCACGCGGGCCGACTTTTGCCCATCTACACGCACTCCCCAGCCGCCTCGGACACCCGCGAGTGGATCACGCCGCCTCCGGGCCGGCCCCAGCGGCGGGGACAGCCGGCGAACGAGCAGGCCCGGTGCCGGTGATCCGCCCCAGGCGCGCCGAGGCACCTCCGCGATCGGAGTGGGCCCGGCTCCCGCGATCCGACCCCGACCGCTGGGGCGCCTCGGCGCTCGGGGCGGTCCCGCCTCCGGTGATCCGTCCCACGATCGCCGGGGCATCCCCGGCGATCGGGCACGCCCGGCTCCGGTGTTCCGGCTCCCGGGCGCCGGGGTGCCTCGGCGATCGGAGCGGCCTCAACTGCCGGTGGTCCGCCCCCCGTCGGCGGGGCACCGCCTTCGTAGCCACAGCGTTCGGGTGCCCGCTCCCCCTGGGCCACCCTTAGCTGCCGGTCTGTTTCGGGCCGGAGTCCGGTGTCAAGGGTGGGGCGAAGCCCCATCGCGCAGCGACGTTCCCGCAGCGAAGCGGAGGGAACGCCCTTGACACCGGACGCAGGCCCACACTGAAAAGCAGGGTGGCCCGGGGGGAGCCCCAACGACACGGCTACTCCCTTCACGGATCCCCCGGACGCCGGCCCACCCCCACGCACCACGACCCACCCCGACGCCGCAGCCCCCGTACCCGGTCCCCGTACCCGATCCGCGTACCCGGTCCGCGTACCCGGCCCCGTACCCGGTCCGCCCGCCCCCCCGGCACCCGCCCTCCCCACACGTCTGACCAGCCGACCCCGCCGGTGACCCGGGCTCGTTGTCAGAGCAGGCGCCTACCCTTGGGCGGGTGTGAGGGGTTGTTGCTCGGGGATCCGTTCTCGTCGCCCTCGGTCCGCCGCCTGCGCCTCTTCGGGCTGGGCGTCCCCTCCGCCGACTCCGACGCCAACGCCCGCACCGGGCGCCTGGCTGCCGCGCCCGCACCGGCGCCTGGCCCTGCCCCTCACCCCACCAGATCCCGCGCCACCAGCGCCGCCTGCACCCTGTTCGCCACCCCCAGCTCCGCCAGGATCCGGCTCACATGGGCCTTCACCGTCGACTCCCGCAGCCGCAGCAGCGCCCCGATCTCCGCGTTCGTCATCCCGTCCGCCACCGCCGACAGCACCTGCCGCTCCCGCGGTGTGAGCCGCGCCGCCGCCTCCCTCGCCGCCTGGCTGCGGGTGGCCTCCGGTCGGTGGAAGCGGCTGATGACCGTGCGGGTGACCGTCGGGGAGAGCATCGCCGCGCCCTGGGCGACCACGTGGACCGCCTGGAGGATGGCGTCCGGCGGGGTGTCCTTCAGCAGGAACCCCGCGGCTCCCGCCGCCAGCGCGCCGTAGACGTACTCGTCGAGGTCGAACGTGGTGAGCACGATGACGGCGGGCGGGTCCGGCAGCCGGCTCAGCGCGGCGGTGGCCGCGATGCCGTCCATGCCGGGCATGCGGATGTCCACCAGGGCGACGTCGACCCGCCCGCTGCGGGCCGCCGCCACCGCGGCCCGGCCGTCGGCGGCCTCCCCGGCGAGTTCGAGCCCCTCGTCGGTGGCGACGAGGTCCCTCAGCCCCGCGCGCACGAACGCGTCGTCGTCGACGACCAGGACGCGGATCACCGGGCCACCCCGCTCAGCACCGGCGGTTCGTCCACAGGCGGTTCCTCCACCGGATGTACGGGCACGGGCAGTTCGGCGGTGAGTACGAACCTGCCGTCGGCAGCGCGCCCCGTGGTGAGTTCGCCGTTCAGGGCGGCCACCCGCTCGGCTATGCCCACCAGGCCGTATCCTCGCGACGCCCCGTCCGACGCCCCGTCCGACGCCCCGTCCGACGCCCTGCCCGGCGTCCCGTCCGACGCCCCGCCCCGCGGCCCTCCAGACCGCTCCGCCGCGCCCCCGCACTCGTTCTCGGCCCGTATCGCCACCGCCCCCCTTGCCACCGCCACCGTGAGGTCGACCGGCATGCCGGGAGCGTGCTTACGCGCGTTCGTGAGGGCCTCCTGCACGATGCGGTGGGCGGCCCTGGTACTGCTTCGACACC
>NZ_JACBXC010001410.1 GCF_013870535.1 Streptomyces phytophilus
GCCGCCTCGTCCGGTGCCGGCCATCTCCTCGACGGCCGGGTGCAGTTGGCGTTCCGCCGCCGGCTGGCGGCCCGCCTGGGCCGCGTGCCCATCGGCTGGTTCTCCCGCCGCCGGACCGGCGAGCTGGCCAAGGTGGTCGGGGAGGACGTGGGTGCGATGCACCCCCTCATCGCGCACGCGCCCAGCGAGCTGATCTCCGCCTTCGTCGTCCCGGCCGCCTCCCTGGCGTACCTCTTCACCGTCGACTGGCGGCTCACGCTCGTCACGCTCGTCCCGGTGGTCCTCGCCCTCGCGCACGTTCCGCTCTTCATGGCGCCCGCGCGGGTGCGCGACCAGGAGGAGTTCGACGCGGCCATGGGCCGGATCTCCAGCGCGTCGGTCGAGTTCGTGCAGGGGATCGCCGAGGTCAAGGCGTTCGGCGGCGGCGAGCGCGCGCACCGCGCGTTCCGTACCGCCGCCGACGACTTCGCCGACACCTTCAAGCGGATGGTCCACGGCCTCTCCCCGATCGGGGCGGGCATGCAGGTGGCTCTGTCGCCGCCGTTCGTGCTGCTGGTCGTGCTCGTCGGCGGCACCTCCATGATCACGGCCGGTGCCCTGGCCCCCGCCGACCTCCTGCCGTTCCTCCTCCTCGGCCTCGGCCTCACCGCCCCCGTCGTCGCCCTCGGCCACGGCTTCGACGACCTGCGGGGCGCGCGCCGCGCCGTCGGGCGCATCCGGGACGTACTCGACGTGGACCCGCTGCCGCAGCCCGCCCGCCCGCTCACACCGCGCGGGCACCGCATCGAGCTGCGCGGCGTCCGGTTCGGCTACGGGCCGGAGCGCGACGTGCTGCGCGGGATCGACCTGGTTCTCGAACCGGGCACCGTCACCGCGGTCGTCGGCCCGTCGGGCAGCGGGAAGTCCACCCTGGTCCAGTTGCTGCCGCGGTTCTTCGACCCCGACCGGGGCGCGGTGCTCCTCGGCGGCGTCGACCTCCGCGACATGGCCGGCTCCGACCTGTACCGCGCGGTCTCCTTCGTCTTCCAGGACGTCCGCCTGCTGCGCGCCTCCGCCGCCGACAACATCGCCCTCGCCGTACCGCAGGCAAGCAGGGAGGACGTGATCGGCGCCGCCCGCCGGGCGCACATCCACGACCGGATCCTCGAACTGCCCCGCGGCTACGACACGGTGATCGGGCAGGAGGCGGAGCTGTCCGGGGGCGAGGCGCAGCGCCTCTCCCTCGCCCGCGCCCTGCTCGCCGCCGCCCCCGTGCTCGTACTCGACGAGGCGACCTCCTTTGCCGACCCGCAGACCGAACTCGCGGTGCGCCGCACCCTCGCCACCCCCGCCGGCGACGACAGGACGACGCTGGTCATCGCCCACCGCCTGGAGACCGTCGCCGAGGCCGACACCGTCGTGATGCTCGCGGACGGGGCGATCGCCGAACAGGGCAGCCCGGCGGAACTGCTGGCCAGGGGCGGCGCCTTCGCCGAGTTCT
>NZ_JACBXC010001411.1 GCF_013870535.1 Streptomyces phytophilus
CGACGCGGATCCGGCGCAGCCCGTGGGCGCGTACGTGCTCGGCGATGCGCTCGGCGGCGCGGCGGGTGGTGGCCTCCGGCATGCGCGCCGGGCGGCGGCGCCACCCGCTGTCGGCGCCGTGGTAGACGTAGCAGTAGGTGCACGACAGGTTGCAGCGGCTGTGCACCTTCAGGATGAACTGCCGGAACGGCACCGCCCGGACCCCGGTGGCGCGCAGCAGGTCGACATCCAGCAGCCGGCCCGGCCAGGGCGCCTCCCGCTCCGCGCCCGTGCCTCCGTAGTCCATGCGGCTCCCCGGTCCCCCCGAGTCCGGACGGTGACGACCCACCGCCCCTGAATGCATGGCGCACAAGTCACACGGGTGAAACGCGGCGGCAGCCCAACTGACTGCTTCTGTACGTAATCTGCCGCGATCCGGCCGCCCGGCTCCGTCGGCGGGCTTCAGATGGTGTCGGCCGGTCGTGTGCGCCGTGACGTCGGTCTCGTCCTAATCGTCGTCGTCGGGGCCGTTGTCGAAGTAGGCCCCGGCGTCGTTGCCGGACGGCCAGTTGCGGAGCAGGTGGGCGACGGCTCCCGCGAGCACCGGCGGCTCGCCGCGGGCGGCCACCGCGTACACGTCGACGTCGCTGAAGTCGGGCAGGCGAACGGCCGCGCCCGCGGCTGACGGTGTCCCGTCCGGCTTCGCCGACAGGGGGTTCTCCACGCTGTTCTCCTCCGGAAGGGTGTGAGAGTCCTTCCCCGAACAGTCGTGCAGCGAAACTGACCAGGGTCAGTCGTCGGCCTCAAGGGTACGGATCTGCTCGCGGGTCAGCGCCGCGCCCGCGCTCTCCGTCTGCTCCGCCCGGCCCCACTGCTCCCAGGCGTCGCGGTACGCCCTGAGCGCCGCCGCGCGCCCCGCCGTCGGCTCCAGCATCTGCGCGCGCCGGTGGTGCGAGCGGGCGGCGTCCACCGGGTCGCCGGCCTCCTCCGCCAGGAGCGCCCCGCGCCGGTAGCAGTCCGCCGCCCGCTCCTGCCGCTGCCGGAACTCGGTCCTTATGTCGAGCAGCAGTTGGACGTCCCCCAGCTCCAGCCACGCCTGCGCGCGCACCCGCGCGGGCGCGTCGTCCTCGCGCGCGGCGCCCTCCAGCACGAACTCCGCCTCGTACAGGTCGGTGCGGGTGCCGGACGACTCGTACCGCATGCGCAGGGCCCGGCCGAAGAGCAACTGCCGCCGCGGCAGGTCCGGATGGCGCTGCGGCGTCTCCGCCAGCACCTCGCGCAGCACGGGCACCGCCCGGCCGCGCAGCCCGGCGTCCGCCGGGGCCAGCAGGGCGCGGCGCAGCAGCAGGTCGCCCAGCTCGGTGAGCACCTCGCCGTACAGCGCCGTCCCCGGCGGCAGCAGCGACAGCGCGTCCGCCAGCCAGCCGTCGGCCTCGACCAGCAGTTCGCCGTCCCCACCGCGGGTGAACTCCGCGACGCGCACCTGCGCCTTGCGGCGCA
>NZ_JACBXC010001412.1 GCF_013870535.1 Streptomyces phytophilus
CCGGGCCCCGGGAGGTTCTGGGACACCAGTGGTCTCTCCTTCAGCATGAACGCGAACACCACGCCGAGGACGAGCACGGGCACCAGGTACAGGAAGATGCCCGGCATGGCCTCGGCGTAGGCGCGGATGTAGCCGTCGCGCAGCTCGGCGTCGAGCGCGTGGACGGCCTCGGGGGTGATCGACTCGGCTTCCGGCAGCGAGGCGCCGGGGGGCGGCGGGGGCAGGGTGCCGGTCAGCTCGTCGGCGAGGCGGTCGAAGAAGAGGGTGCCGAAGACGGCCGTGCCGACCGAGCCGCCGATCTGCCGGAAGTAGTTGTGCGCGCTGGTCGCGACGCCCAGGTCGGCGGGGCGCACCGCGTTCTGCACGGCGAGGACGAGCACGGGCAGGACGAGGCCGAGGCCGACGCCGAGGACGGCCATCCAGATGCTGTACGAGAGCTGCGAGGTGTTCTCGTCCAGGCGGGAGAGCAGCCACATGCCGACCGCGGCGACGGCGCAACCGGCCACCGGGTACGGGCGGTAGCGGCCGGTGCGGGTGATGAGCTGGCCGGAGGCGATGGAGGCGACGACGGTGCCGATCATCATCGGCAGCATCAGCAGCCCGGACTCGGTGGCGCTGGCGCCGTCGACCATCTGCAGGAAGGTCGGCAGGTAGCTGGCCGCGCCGAACATCGCCACCCCGGTCACCACCCCGACCAGGGAGGTGACGTTGAAGATGCTGTCGCGGAAGAGCCGCAGCGGCATGACGGGTTCGACGGCGAAGTGCTCGACGACGAGCAGCAGGACGACGGCGCCGGCGGCGCCCGCGCCGAGGCCGAGGATGACGTCGGAGGTCCAGGCGTACTCCAGGCCGCCCCAACTGGTCAGCAGCACCAGGCAGGTGGAGGCGGCGGCGAGGAACAGCCCGCCCAGGACGTCGAGCCGGGGCCGGGCCGCCGGCTTGGGCAGCTTCAGCACCAGCCCGGTCACCAGCAGGGTGAGCAGCCCGAAGGGCACGTTGAAGTAGAAGCACCAGCGCCACGACAGCTCGTCGGTGAAGAACCCGCCGAGCAGCGGTCCCGCGACCGAGGCGAGCCCGAAGGACGCGCCGATCAGGCCCATGTACCGGCCGCGTTCGCGGGACGGGACGATGTCCGCGATGATCGCCTGCACGCCGATCATGAGGCCGCCCGCGCCCACTCCCTGGATGGCGCGGAACGCGATGAGCTGGTCCATGCTGCCCGCGGCCCCGGCGAGCCCGGAGCCGATGACGAACACCACGATGGCGAACTGGAAGACGCCCTTGCGGCCGAAGAGGTCGCCGAGCTTGCCGTAGATCGGCAGGCTGATGGTGGACGTGAGCAGATAGGCGGTGATCGCCCAGGACATCCGGTCCAGGCCGTGCAGCTCACCGACGATCTTCGGCAGGGCGGTGGCGACGATCATCTGCTCCAGGGCGGCGAGGAGCAGCGCGAGCATCAGGGCCGGGAACACCAGGC
>NZ_JACBXC010001413.1 GCF_013870535.1 Streptomyces phytophilus
TGCGCTCGTGGGCGGCGGTGTTCTCGTACGGGGCGGTGGTGTCGTACTCGGTGCCGTCGTACGCGGGGGTGTTGTCGTACGCGCCGAGGGGGTCGGGGGCGCGGCCGGTGTCGTGGGCGGGGGCGGTCTCGTGCGCCCCCGTCATCCGGTGCGCACCGGTGGTCTCGGCGGTGCCGGTGAGCTGGGGTGCGCCGTTGATCTCGTGGGCGCCCTGCGGCCGTTGCCGTGCCACGCCGTTGGCGGCACCGGCGGCGGCGGTCCCGGCGGGCAGCGGCGCGGCGGCGGCGAGCGCCGCGGGCTGCGGCTGCACCGGTGCCTGCGGCTGCGGCTGCGGCTGTGCCTGCGCCGGTACGTGCGGGGCGGCGGCCGCGGCGACCTGCTGCGCGCGGGCGGCGGCGGCGCGCTCGCCCTTCTCCTCCGGGTCCATCAGCAGCGCGTTGGGCAGCAGCACGGTGGCGCGGCAGCCGCCGTAGACGTTGCGCTGGAGCTGGACGGGGATCCGGTGGCGGCGCGCGAGGTGGGCGACGACGAGGAGGCCGATGCGGCCGTCCTTGATCTGCTCGTCCACGACCTGCGGCGTGGCCCGGCTCAGCAGGGTGTTCATCCGGTCCTGCGTGTCGGACTGCAGGCCCAGGCCGCGGTCGTCGATCTCCACGACCAACCCCGCCGCGGCCGGCTCGACGCGCAGCTCGACCTTGGTCTCCGGCGGGGAGAACCCGGCGGCGTTCTCGACGAGTTCGGCGATCAGGTGGATGACGTCGGGGGCGACGGCACCCTCCAGCACGCCGGTCATCGGCGGCACCAGCTTCACCCGCCCGTAGTCCTCGACCTCGGAGACGGCCGAGCGCAGCACGGCGTTCACCGGCATCGGCCGGCTGATGCGCCGCGGCACGGCGCCGCCGAGGATCGCCAGGCTCTCCACCTGGCGGCGCAGCCGGGTGACGAGGTGGTCGAGCTGGAAGAGGCCGTGCAGCAGGTCCGGGTCCTCGACCTGCTTCTCCAGCCCGTCCAGCTCGTCCAGGGAGCGGATGACGAGGTTCTGCAGCCGGCGGGCGAGGTTGACGAAGACCTCGATGCGGCCGCGGGACGAGACGTCCACGACCGCCTTGAGCGCGGCGTGCACGGTGGCGTGCACCAGGCGCTCCACCGACTCGGGGGTGACGTCGGCGGCGGCGCGGGCGGCGGAGGGCGGGGATGACAGCGACAGCGTGTCGGGCTCGGGGCGTTCGCCGCGCTGCGCCTGGTCGACCAGGCGCAGCAGCTCGCCCTGCGCGGCCTCCAGGAGCGCGGTCAGCTCCAGGTTGCGTTCCGCGCGGGCGTCCTCCTCGGCGTCGATGGCGTCGGCGAGCGCGCCGATGCGGAGTATCGCCAGGACCGTGATGCCCACCACGGCCAGCACTCCGGCGCCGATGATCATGCGGGTCTCTGCGCTCGTCGACCCGCCTATGAGCGCGCCGTACGTCGTGGCGCCACCCAC
>NZ_JACBXC010001414.1 GCF_013870535.1 Streptomyces phytophilus
AGCGCTGGGCGCTGCTGGTGGCCAGCTACGGCTACGACGAGCTGGGCGAACTGCTCGGCGAGCACGGCTGGGTGCCGGCGTCGCTGGCGTTCCACGGCGAGGGCGGCTATCTGGCGCTGCCGCCGTCGCGGACGGGCGCGGGGCGGGTCCGCTGGGAGCGGGCGCCTCGGCCGCACGGCAGGGCGCCGTGGCTGCCGCCGGTGGCGTCGGTGGTCGACGTGCTCGTGGAGGCGGTGGCGGCGGCTCCTGGCGGCGGCAGGTTTGTCGGCTGAGAGCGCCGTAGAGCGCGCAGCGCGCCGGAGACAGAGCCGCGTAGAGCGGCGTAGAGCCATGCAGGCGCCCCGCGTACGGACGCGGGGCGTCTGCACGGGTGCGTGGGGGCAGTCGAGTGGTGCGTACGGGCGGGTGTGCCGTTATGCGGTCCGTAGTGGCGCCTGCACGCCGTGTCCCACCTAATTGGCCGTGTGCCGCCTGATCCCGGTCTTCATCGGCGCCGTGTGAAATTCCATTAAAGGCGGGCGGCCGGGCATGTAAAGACCCGGCCGCTGGCGACGGGGGATGCACCAGCGACCGGGCTACAAGCGACCGTAACAACACTTTGGCGTTTCGCAAATTCGAACGCCGTAATTCCCGTCAAATGATGGACCCGTCATACCGCACGGTATGCAGGTGATCAGCTCAGCGTCACCTGGCGGTTGGCGAGTCCGCCGCGGGCCTTGCGTTCCGTACCCGTCAGCGGCCCGGTGACGGCCAGCGCCTCCGCCAGCCGCTCCCCGAACTCCGCCGCGGGCTTCTCGCAGTCCTCCGCCGTCATCGACGACGGCAGGTCCCACACCGGCACCACGAGGCCGTGTGCGCGGAACGAGCCGACGAGGCGGGTGTCCTCCGCGAGCGCGGACGTGCCGGCGGCGTGCAGCCGGGCGAGGGCGTCGAGGAGCTTCTCCTCGGGGTGGGGCATGACCCAGCGCAGGTGGTTCTTCTCCGGCGCCGCGCACCAGTACGCGGCCTCCACGCCGCCGAGGCGGGCGGTGGGGATGGCGGCGGCGTTGGCCCGTTCCAGGGAGGCGGCGACCTCGCCGGAGGCCGACTCGGCGTCGTCGACCCAGAACTCGAACCCGTCGTGCACCACGGGCTCCAGCGCCGCGGAGGTGTCGAGGAGGTCCTGGAGCCGCGGGCCGTCGCCGGTGCCGGTGAGCGCGGCGGGTTCGACGGGGGAGCCGGGCGTGGCGGTCAGCGCGCGCTGGAGTACGTCGGCGAGGTCGCGGCTGATGTCGCCGGAGGCGGTGTCGTTCTGCAGCCCGAGGAGCACGGTGCCGTCGTCGCGGCGCAGCGCGGGCCAGGCCATGGGCAGCACCGTCGCCAGGGTCAGCGACGGTACGTCGTCGGGGAGGCCGGCGGCGAGGGTGAGTGCGGCGGTGCCGCGGTGGAGTGGCAGCTGCTGCACGAGGAGGACTTCGCCGATCAGCTGGACCCGGAC
>NZ_JACBXC010001415.1 GCF_013870535.1 Streptomyces phytophilus
CGTCAACACCGGCGCCGACCCCACCCTCGTCACCCACGAGGGCAACTACTACGTCGCCACCACCCAGGGCGACGCCATCCGCATGTGGAAGTCCCCCTCCGTCGCGACCCTCCTCACCGCCTCCCCGCACGAGGTCTGGCGCGACAGCGACCCCTCCCGCAACCAGCAGATCTGGGCCCCCGGCCTCCTCAAGGACGGTGACCGCTGGTACCTCTACTACACCGCCAGCGACGGCAACGACGCCGCCCACCGCATGTACGTGCTGGAGTCCGAGGGCGGCGACCCGCTCGGCCCGTACCACTTCAAGGCCAAGGTCGCCGACTCCGGCAACGACCGCTGGGCCATCGACGGCGAGCCCTTCCGGCACGACGGCAAGCTGTACTTCGCCTGGAGCGGCCAGCGCGACGACGGCGTCGGCAACCAGCTCTTCGTCGCCCCCATGGCCAACCCCTGGACCCTCTCCGGCGGCCGCGTCCACCTCCCCGCGGACGGCAACTGCCCCGAGGTACGGGAAGGCCCCACCCCGCTCCACAACGCAGACGGCCGCCTCTACCTCACGTACTCCGCCTGCGACACCGGCAAGCCCGACTACGCGGTCTGGGCCAAGTCGCTCGCCCCCGGCGCGAACCCGCTCGACCCCGCCGCCTGGCGGCAGGAGCCCGGCCCGATGTTCTCGCGCAACGACGCCGCGGGCGTCTACGGCCCCGGGCACCACTTCTTCTTCAAGTCGCCGGACGGCAGCGAGGACTGGATCGCGTACCACGCGAAGAACACGACGACGTACACCTACAGCTGGCGCACCACGCGGGTGCAGAAGATCGGCTGGACCGCCGACGGCCGCCCCGACCTCGGCACCCCGGTGGCCGCGGGCGCGACCATCGACCTGCCCGCAGGCGACCCGGGCCCCGGCACCACGGCGCTCAACGACACCGACCCCCAGGTGACGTACACCGGCACCTGGAACTCCGGCAGCGGCTGCGCCGTGCAGTGCTTCTGGGGCAACGACCACTGGAGCGCGGAGGCCGGTGCGACGGCGACGCTCCGCTTCACCGGGACGCGGCTCGCGCTGCTGTCGGTCAAGGACACCGGCAACGGCATCGCCGCCATCTCCGTCGACGGCGGCCCGGAGCAGCGCGTCGACTACTACGGCAGCCCGCGCGTCGGCGAGCAGCTCCAGTGGGTGAGCCCGGAGCTGCCGCGCGGCGAGCACACGGTACGGATCCGGGTGACGGGCGAGAAGAACCCCGACTCGGGCGCGGCGTTCGTGTCCGTAGACCGGGCGGAGGTCTACCCGTAGGCGCCGCCGGTGGCCGGGATGTTCTGACCCGTACACCGTTAGCATGCGGAGCCGGGGCCCGGCCGGGGTCCCGGCTCCGACGTGAAGTGCGAGTGCCGTGAGACGAATACGCCGCCTGCTGCCGCTGCTCCTTGCCGCCGCCACCGCGGCCGTGACGCTGACCGGCTGCGACGCCGCG
>NZ_JACBXC010001416.1 GCF_013870535.1 Streptomyces phytophilus
CGTTCACCCTCACCGAGGGGCAGCGGCGGGTCTCCGCCGACATCTTCGCCGACCTGGCCACCGACCACCCCATGCACCGGCTGCTCCAGGGCGAGGTCGGCTCCGGCAAGACGCTCGTGGCGCTGCGCGCGATGCTCGCCGTCGTGGACGCCGGCGGGCAGGCCGCGCTGCTCGCGCCGACCGAGGTGCTGGCGCAGCAGCACCACCGGTCGATCACCGAGATGATGGGCGAGCTGGCCGAGGCCGGCCTGCTGGGCGGCGCGGAGCACGGCACCAAGGTCGAGCTGCTCACCGGCTCCTCCGGCGCGGCGGCGCGCCGTAAGGCACTGCTCGACCTGGCCACCGGCGAGGCCGGGATCGTCGTCGGGACGCACGCGCTGATCGAGGACAAGGTGCAGTTCCACGACCTGGGCCTGGTCGTCGTCGACGAGCAGCACCGCTTCGGCGTCGAGCAGCGGGACGCGCTGCGCGCGAAGGGCAACCGCGGGGACGACAAGCGCACGCCGCACCTGCTGGTCATGACCGCCACCCCCATCCCCCGCACGGTCGCGATGACTGTCTTCGGCGACCTGGAGACCTCCGTGCTCGACCAACTCCCGGCCGGGCGCTCGCCGATCGCCAGCCACGTCGTGCCGGCGGCCGACAAGCCGCACTTCCTCTCCCGGGCCTGGGAGCGGGTGCGCGAGGAGGTCGAGGGCGGCCACCAGGCGTACGTCGTCTGCCCGCGCATCGGGGACTCCGCGGAGGAGGCGGAGACCAAGGGCGCGCAGACCGGCAAGGGAAGCAAGAAGGGCGCGGCGCAGGCACCGTCGCCGGAGGACGAGGCGGAGAAGCGGCCGCCGCTGGCCGTCCTCGACGTCGCCGCCCAGCTCTCCGCCGCCCCCGGGGCGCCGCTGGCGGGGCTGAGGGTCGAGGTGCTGCACGGGCGGATGCCGCCGGACGCCAAGGACGACGTGATGCGCCGGTTCGCCACCGGCGACGTGGACGTGCTGGTCGCCACGACCGTCATCGAGGTCGGCGTCGACGTCCCCAACGCCACCGGCATGGTCATCATGGACGCCGACCGCTTCGGCGTCTCCCAGCTGCACCAGCTGCGCGGCCGGGTCGGCCGCGGGTCGGCCGCCGGGCTGTGCCTGCTGGTCACCGAGATGCCGGAGGGCACCCCGGCCAGGACCCGGCTGGACGCGGTCGCCGCCACGCAGGACGGCTTCCGGCTCTCCCGTATCGACCTGGAGCAGCGCCGCGAGGGCGACGTGCTGGGGCAGGCGCAGTCCGGGGCGCGCTCCAGCCTGAAGATGCTCGCGGTGATCGACGACGAGGACGTCATCGCCGAGGCCCGGGACGCCGCGGCGGCGATCGTGGCGCAGGACCCGGAGCTGGCCCCGTACCCGGAGCTGCGCGGGGCGCTGGCGAGCCTGCTGGACGACGAGCGGGAGCAGTTCCTCGACAAGGGCTGAGGCACGTCTGGACGCG
>NZ_JACBXC010001417.1 GCF_013870535.1 Streptomyces phytophilus
GCACCGACGAGCTGGCCGGACTCGCCGACCGGATCCGCGCGGCGGCCGGACCGGTGCACATCCTGGTCAACAACGCCGGCACCGCGGCCCTGGAGCGCTTCAACGAGATCACCCCCGAGAGCTGGTCGCGCGTCATGCGTGTGAACGCCGACGCGGTGTTCTTCCTCTCCCAGCGGGTCGCCGAGCACATGGCCGCCGACGCGGTGCCCGGCCGGATCGTCACCGTCACCTCGAAGAACGCACTCGTCGCCGAGGCGGGCCTGGCCCACTACAACGCCGCCAAGGCCGCCGCCCAACTCCTCACCGAGACCCTGGCGGTGGAGCTGGCGCCGCACGGCATCACCGCCAACACGCTGGCGCCCGGCATGGTCGACACACCCATCGATGGCGAGTTCCCGCTGGAGCGGGAGGGGTTCGAGGCCGCGTACCGCGAGCGCATCCCCCTCGGCCGCTACGCCCGGCCCGAGGAGTGCGTCGGCGCGCTGCTCCTGCTCGCCTCGGACGCCGGCGCGTACATCACCGGGGCCCGGATCGTCGTGGACGGCGGCGTGCTCGCCGACCAGCTGCCGCGGATGCGGTTCATGCCCCCGTACCGCAGCAGCCTGGGCCCGCGCGACGGCGCCGGCGGCGGGTGAGGGGCCCGGTCAGCCGCCGGCCACCGGGCGGAACGCCAGCCGGGCGCGCTTCGGCGGCAGGTACACCTCCGGCAGGTCCACTTACGGCAGGGTGACCTCCGGACCGAGGGTGAAGCCCTCGTGGCGCAGCCGGTCGATCGCGGGCCCGTTGTCCGCGTCGGGCTCCGCCACCAGGCGGCGGGCGCCCTCCGCCGCGGCGAAGCCGCTGATCACCCGCATCAGCGCGGCCGTGAAGCCGGGCCGCCCGCCACCGGCGGCGGGGCCGATCAGCACGTGGAGGCCGAGGTCGCCGGGCCGGGCCGGGTAGCACTCCGAGACCCGGTCGGCGGCCGGGTCGTACGTCTGGAGCAGCGCGACCGGTGCGCCGTCGTGCAGCAGCAGGTAGGCGTGGTGGGTGGGCAGGGCGTCCATGTGCGCGTAGATGTCGCGGACTTCGTCGCGCGCCAGCGCGGCCATGCCCCAGAAGCGGGCGCGCTCGGCGGTGACCCAGCCGTGCAGCAGGCCGGCGTCCGCGTCCGGGACGACGGGCACCACGCGCACGGTGCCGAGGCCGCCGGCCCCGGGCTCGTCGTGCTCGTAGCACGGCGTCCGGTCGCGGGGCGCGGGGTCAGCGGTCGCCATGGGACTCCTTCAGGGCCTGCCAGTCGGTGACGACGGGGACCAGTTCGCCGCGCAGCCACGGGGCGAGCTGGTCGCGGTGGTGCGGGCCGCCGGGGACGCCGCAGGCGCCGAACGGGACGACCCAGCGGCTCTCCTCGCGGCGGGCGACGTCCCAGACGTAGCGGGCGGCGGGGCCGCGGGCGCACAGGTCGGTGACGCCGGGGACGGCGGCGGCGG
>NZ_JACBXC010001418.1 GCF_013870535.1 Streptomyces phytophilus
TGGCGGCGATCAGGCACGTGGACGAGAGCGTGCCGCTTGGTGCGGGGGTGAGGGGTGCGCATCGCGGCTCCAATTCATCGGATGACCCGGAAGGTAGGAACGGATACATCGGATGTCAATGGGCTGCGTACGGGTAAGTCTCCATGAGAGGCGGTGAGTTGTGGGTGATAGCTCCGATGTATCGGTCTGCGGGGGCCCGTTCGGGCCCCCGCAGCGCCCGAGCTACGCGAAGCGCAGCTTGTCCTTCCGGGCCAGGTGCAGGGTCAGGAACGCCTGGCCCGCCATCGCGCCGATGCGGTGTTCCCGCCCGTAGTACGTGTTCTCGCCGGACGCCCCGTACGTGCGGCCGTCGTCGAAGCGGGACATCATCCTGAGCTGCTCCTCGTTGTGGCGGCGCTCCCACGAGGCGGCGGCCGGGTCGATGCCCGTGTCCTGGGCCGTGAGGGAGACCAGGAGGTCGAAGTTGCCGAAGTAGAAGGGGAAGTGGGTGCCCCAGTCGTTGCCTTCGGGGTAGTGGATCTCGCCGCTGCCCGGCTGGTAGATGGTCTTCTCGGTGCCGTCGGGCGCGGGGAAGGGCAGGTCGACCAGGGCGGAGTAGACGCGGTCGATGTTGTGGAGGGCGGCGCGCGGGGCGGAGCGGCCGGCGAGGCCGTAGACGAAGCCCTCGTAGAGGCTCTGGTCGAACGCGACCATGTAGAGCGGGTGCAGGATGTGGTGGTTGTCCAGGGTGCCGTCGTCGGCGATGTTCGTGCCCTGGAGCCAGGTGGACAGCTCGATGCCGTTGATCGTCTCGCTCCCGGTGAGGTCCGCGGGGCAGGCGGCGGCGGCCAGCAGCAGTTCGATGTTGCGGCGGGCCCAGGCGGCGGCGCGCGGGTGGCCGGGCATCATGGCCTCGGCCAGGGAGAGGACGGCGGCGCTCCAGTTGTCCTCCTCCGCCTTGCTGTCGCCGGGGGTGACGGCGGTGCCGTCGCGGCGCTTCTCGTAGAGCTGCTCGCCGGAGGTGCCGATGAGGTGGATGTCGTTGCCGGTGGTGAGCCGGTCCGCCTCCCACGCCGTCATCGCGGCGAGGTGGCCGCGCTCCTGGTCGTCCAGCTCGTCCCAGAAGAGCCAGCCGGCGAGGGCGGTGTAGTACGCCCACAGTGCGCTCTGCCAGGTGTTGCCCCAACGGGTCGCGGGGTCGGCGTTGCTGGCCCGGTGCCGGGCCGCGAGGGTGCGGATGAGGTTGCGGGTGCGGATGGCGGCGTTGGCGGCGGAGAGGGTGCGCGGGTCGTAGACGCCGCTGACCAGGGCGGTGGTGGCGGCGACGGCGGCCATGGCGGGCAGGCGGATGGCGCGTTCGTCGGTGCCGCGGAGGTCGATGTAGCCGTCCGGGAGGTACGTGCGGTAGGTCCCGGCGTACCAGGGGCCGATGAGGTAGCGCGAGCTGCCCGCCAGGATCGCCCTGACCCGCCGTCCCGCGGCGTCCTGCGC
>NZ_JACBXC010001419.1 GCF_013870535.1 Streptomyces phytophilus
GCCTGCGGCGGCTGGGGCGGGCGCTGCGCGCGTACCACGCGTCCGTCCTGCGGCCGGCGTGGCCGTGGATCCGCGAGCGTACGGAGCAGGACAGGCTGTGGCGTGCGCAGACGCAGAGCGTCGCGGGTACGGACGCGATGCTGCACACCTTCGGCTCGCTGCTGCGGTGGCGGCCGCCGGTGCTCACGGTGGACTACCCGATCGACCGCGACCTCCACCTCGACGGGCGCGGGCTCGTGCTCGTGCCGTCGTACTTCTGCCGGCAGTTGCCGGTCGCACTGGCGGACGGGTCGCTGCCGCCGATCCTCGTCTACCCGTCCCGGCCGCCGGCACGGCGGCCGGTGGGGCGGCCAGTGCAGCCGGTGCGGGGCATCGGGGCGGCCGGTGGCGCCGGGGCGGCCGAGGGGGTCGGGACCGAGGGCCTCGCGCATCTCCTCGGGCACACCCGGGCCGCGGTCCTGCAGAGCCTCGGCGGCCTGTGCACCACCTCGGAACTCGCCCGCCGGGCAGGGGTGTCGGCCTCCTCGGCGAGCGAACACGCGGCGGTGCTGCGCCGCGCCGGGCTGATCACCAGCACGCGCCTGCGCAACCGGGTGCACCACTCCCTCACGCCCCTGGGCACCGCGCTCCTCGCCGGTCACCCCGCGGCCGTGACGGCGTGAGCCGGGCGGAGGTCCCTGTCATTCGGGTACGCCCGAAAGGGGCTGGGAACCCGGCCGCCGGTCGTGCAGCCTGCTCGCGTCGTTGACCGACTACGTCAAGGAGTACGTCCATGAAGAGGACAGCAGCACGACTGACCGCCGGCCTGATGATCGCGGGCGCCGCCCTCGGGGTGTCCGCGGGCACCGCGATGGCCGAGGAGAACGACTGGAACGTCTCCCCGCAGGAGTTGGACTGGGGCGTCGCGCCGCAGGAGAACGACTGGAACGTGACTCCCTGGAGAACGAGTGGGGCTGATGCACTAGCCCTCCGGCAACCCGGGTGACGCGGGCGGGGGCGGCGCGCGGCCGCCCCCGCCCGTGCCGGTTCTGCGCTGGAGCGCCCCTGCGTCAGGCGCGGAACGCGGTGGTCGTACGGCGGTGGGTCGTCAGCAGCGCTTCTCGGAAGCGGCCTGGTTGGGCAGCGGTGCACCCTCGGGGCGCAGCGTGCCGACGGCGGCCGTGCACTCGCTCGCGGTGTCGGTGCCCTGCGTCCAGAACTCCTGCTGCTTGGTGTCGTTCTTCCCGATCTTGCCGACCACGGCGTCCCTGTCGTAGCTGAACACGCCGAGGGTCACGTCGTACGGCTTCGCGCCGGTGTGGAAACTGTCCCACACCCACAGGTAGCCGTAGTTCTCCTTGCACGACGGCGAGTAGAACTGCTTGACGGAGGCGACGGTCGTGCCGCTCCGCTTGATGAGGCCGGTGGCCCCGACCTGGTACGCGTCGTCGCAGACCCCGGCGGCCCGGGCCCGCTTGCTCTCGGGGT
>NZ_JACBXC010000142.1 GCF_013870535.1 Streptomyces phytophilus
GTCGCCCTCGTCCGCGCCGCCAAGCGGGCCGGGCTGCCGGTCACGGCCGAGGCCGCGCCGCACCACCTGGTCCTCACCGACGACGAGGCGGCCCGGCACGGCCCCGGCGTGAAGGTCAACCCGCCGCTGCGCTCCGCCGCCGACGCGCGCGCGGTGCGCGCCGGGCTGCGCGACGGCACCCTCGACGTGGTGGCCACCGACCACGCACCGCACCCCGCGCACACGAAGAACTGCTCCTGGCTGCGCGCCGCGTTCGGCCTGACGTCGCTGGAGACGGCGCTGCCCGTGGTGGCGGAGGTGTTCACGGACGGGCGGACCGGCGCGGTGGACTGGGCCGCGGTCGCCCGGGTGATGTCCGTCGGCCCCGCGCGGATCGGATGTATCGCCGACGTGGCGGGCCGCCCGCTCGCACCCGGCGAGCCCGCCACGTTCTGCCTGGTCCGCGCGGAGCGCTGGCGGGTCGACCCGGAGATCCGCTACAGCACCTCGGGCAACACCCCCTTCGGCGGCCGGGAGTTCGCGCACCGCGTCATGCTCACGGTCCTCACCGGCCGCCGCACCCACGACATCCGCCGGCCCCGGGCCGGATGACGGGGAGTGTCATGCGGCCCGGGGCGAACCGGCGGTGGTCACGAGCGGCTTGTGCTCCTGGACTCCAGGAGGAGTCTGGCCACGGCCGAGAGGATCCCGGGAACGGTGATGAACCAGAGGTCGGCGTAGTCTCCCAGCCAGAGGAGGATTGCGGGGATCGCCGCGATCGAGGCGACGAGGTGCGTCACCGCGACGGGGACTGCCGACTCCGGCCCGTTCGCGAGCCAGGAGAGCCAGGCCCAGGCGAGCATGGCCACTGGCACGCCGACGACGTAGGCCAGAGTCAGCAGCAGCAATTCATGTCTCCTTTACTTGTCGCTGAACTGCGGGTCGGGCTGCAGCGAGGCATCGACGCAGAAGTGTCCCGAGGGATTCGCTCCGGCGGAGTCCAGGGGGTCGATTCCCCATGGGTTTCCGCCTCGTCCGGTCGTCGCGCCGCAGTCACCGTAGGCCATCTTGGAGACGTCTACGCCGGTGAGATCGATCGCGTTGGTGAAGTGCTCGTAGTCACCGGTGATGACCGGCGCCGGGCCGGTCGCGGGCTTTCCGTCCAGGCCCACCGCCTTGCCGTTGCGGTACAGGTACTGGTTCGGCATGTACGACGAGCGCAGCAGTGGCCGGCCGCTGTTGGAGATGACCGTTCCGTCGGTGCAGACGGAGAAGTTCAGCTCCTGCCAGATGGGCCCGGCGCTGTTGAAGAGCGATCCGGTCAGGCCGGGCTTGAAGAAGGCGTTGTAGATCTCTCCGGCCAGCTTCTTCACCGATGCCGGAGCAAGTCCGTTGGCCTCCACGGCGCTCTTCCAGCTCCCGACGTTGCCTGTCACCTTCTCCGAGGCCAGCGCCACGCGGTAGCCGATCGACCCGCCGGAGGTGTACAGCGAGGCCACGCACGTGCCTCCGGGTGTGGGCTGGTTCGACTTGTCGGTGATCACCGGCTTCTTGCCGACACCCTGGTACTCCCTGCCGGGCAGGACCCCGGTGGAGTTGGTGTCGGTCGTGGTCATCGTGCCGTCGTGGTCGTTGAGGTCCATGGCGCTGTAGTTCATGTCCGGCGGGGCGATGCCGTAGTCCGCCTCGATGGCCTGGAACGTGTCCGTGACGAAATCGGGCAGGTGGGTGTCTCCGGTGCGAGAGCTGTACTCCACGTACTCGCTGCCGTCGACGATCTTGCCGTCGCCGGTCTTGACGTACGACACCTTTGCTTTCGTGCGGATCTTGTAGGAGCCGTCGTCGCTGTCGAAGTACGACGGCTTGTCGACGCTGGTGGGGCGCTGGCCGACCGGGTTGGAGAACTTCAGCCAGGCCGGGATGGACTTGCCGTCCGGATGGTCCGTCGGATGCGTGCCGGCTGCCTGGGCGGCGGCGTTCCACTTCTGCATCGCCGCCTCGGTCCGGGCTCCGGCACAGTCGGTGTCGACCCCGCCGTTGGGACAGGTCGGCAGCGCGGTCACGCCTCCGGAGGTGCCGATGGCCCAGTCGTGCAGGTCCTGCCGTGAGGCGAACGGCGTGTTCAGTTTGCGCGCCTCGTCCGCGGGGTCCAGGTTCTGGTCCTCGTCGAAGTAGGCGACCGCGGAGACGCTGTCCTCCACGTAGGTGCCGTCGATCGGCTTGACCGCTACGGCGTCGAAGGCGATGTCCTCGTCTCCGGTGCCGTCGGGTGTGACGGAGGTCAGGCTCACCTTGGGCTTGTTGCCGAACATGAACGCGCCCAGGTTGAGCCAGCGGTTGGATCCGCCGGGCTGCTGGACGGTGCGGTAGCGGGGCCCGTCCCGGGTTTCGATCCTGTATCTGGCCTGCTTGGTGTGGGCGCCGTGGTCGGGCAGGTGCACCAGCACCTGTGCCGGGCCGCTGACGGTGGTGTCGAAGTTCCAGTTTCCGGTGACCTTCAGCCGCTCACCCTTCGCGTCCCCCTTGCGGGTGTGCGTGAAGTAGAAGTGGCCGTTGAAGCCGCCGCCGATCTGGTGGGTGTCCACCTTGCCCGGCCAGTACCGGGTGGGGTCCGGTGGCCGGGTCTCGCCCTCCCCGAAGTCGAAACTGAAAGTTCCTCCGATCGACAGCTGCGGACTGCAGTTGGGGCGGACGGATCTGGTGCCGTTGGGGACGTCGTCGACGACGAGTGCGCCGGCCGGCAGCCCGTTGAGATCGCAGTTGGGCGGGTACGCGGTGCCGTCCGCTTCTTCGGGATAGGTGTCGTTGAAGCGGACGAACTCGTTGCCGCAGGTGTAGTCGCAGTCCGCTTTCCATGCGGCCGAGGTGTTCCACCAGCAGCGGAAGTCGCCGCGGACGCAGGGGCCGGTGGTGGAGTCGTCGTTCGACGCGTCGTCGCCGATCTTGTCGGGGCGGCAGTCGTTGAGGTCGCTGCAGAACAGGTCCTCCGGGGGCTTGGCCAGCGCGCGGTGGTACTTCGCCGAGCCCTTGACCGTCGCGTCGCCGTCGGTGCCGTTCCACCAGGCGGGACGGAAGCCCGCCACCAGCTTGTTGGGCGCCTCCAGCAGCTCGGGCGGGTGGGCGGCGAACCCGATGACCTTCTCCTGGTAGGGCCAGTCCTGGGGATGGGCCGCATCCGCGTAGTCGTCGTTGCCCAGGCGGTCTTCCATGAACGGACTGCGCCCCGCGTCCCACTCGGGGTTGGCGGGGTTGTTCGCCCAGCCCACTCCCCAGGCGCCGTTGTACTTGCCCGCGTCGCTCTCCGGGTAGAAGCCGGAGTTGTACGCCCACAGCGCGAAGAACCAGTTCTCCAGCCGCTTCACGTCACCGTTGTTGAGGATGAGGCCGGCCCTGCGGGTCTGGTTCCACTTGTCGGACAGGATCTGCAAGCCGGCGGCGATGTTCGCGGTGTAGTCCAGTGCGACGGCACGCTGCTTGTCGTACGGCCAGGCGGTGGGTCCGCCGTCCTCGCGGCCCGCACGGCGCATGTGGTCGGTGACCTGTGTGATGCCGTAGCCGCAGTCCGCCTCCGACCAGTCCACGTCCCAGTCGTTGGCGGTCGTGTAGTCGTAGTAGTCGATGCCGTAGTAGTTGCCGATCAGCGGGTTGCCGGTCACCCCGGGAACAGCGGACCTGGCGGCCTGCCACATGTTGGACTCCTGGGCCGTCACACCGAGCATCACCTGCGCCGGGACCCGCCCGCCGCCCTCCAGCGCGGGGCGCGGGAAGAGGGTCTGCGGCTGATAGGCGGGCATACCCAGGTTCTTCCAGCCCGCCGGCCGGGAGATGTGCTTGTTCAGGTTGCCGGTGACGGCCTGGTTCACCGCCCACTCCACCTGCCGGGGCTTGGGCTGCATCGCCTGGTTCTTCGGGTCGTTGCGGGGCACCGAACACACCCGCTCGTCCTCCACCGGATCCGTCGGGCTCGCCGCCCGCGCCGACGCCGGCGGGGCGGCCTTCCCGGCACCGCGCGACAGGGCCGCGGACATCGCGGATCCGTCGGCCGCATGGACGCTCGGCAGCGTACCGGGAGTGACGGTGAACTCCTTCTCCGGCCGCTCACCCCCCGGGGCGTCGAGAAGCCGGAGGCCGACGTTCACCGGTCGCGGTCGTGCAGCCTCCGCGGCCGAGATGCGGCTGTCCTTTCCATCCGCCCACACCGTGCCGGTCACCAGCGCGTCGCCGGTGGTGGAGGCGAGGCTGCGGGCCGGCGTGCCGGGGGCGTGGGTGACCGTCGCGGGCAACCGGCCCGCCGTCTCGGTGGCGCCGGTGATGAACAGCTCACCGGAGGCCGCCCGCGCGAGGCCGGTATCGGTGCGCGGGCCCGTGGCCAGCACACGGGGCTCGCCCCCGCCGCGGCCGGAACCCCGGGGGAGATGCCTGACGGTGGTCCTGGCGTCCGCGGCCTTCTCCAGGAACGCCAGCCCGCCGGCCGCGTCGGGGGTGAGCCGGTAGGCCACCGATCGGGTCGCGGCCAGTGTCTTTGTCCCGCCGTCCGTGCCGACGGTGACGAGGCGGCCGCCGGCCGCCGCGACGATTCCGCCCCGGGCCGGCACCGCGGAGGTCAGCTGGCCGTCGACGGTGACGGGGTCGGCCGGCTCGCCACTGGCCGCGTCGACCTCGACGAAGCGCGTGGCGGGCTTGTCCTCGCCCCCGGACAGTGTCAGCACCGCCGTCTCACCGGCCCCGCAGCCGGGGTTGTAGTACGACAGCGACGCCTGCTGGGCGAGCTTGGTCACCTTCCCCGTGGTCAGGTCCACGATGGCGGTGAAACCGCCGCGGGCCATCAGCTCCGCCTCATTGGTGAAAGTCCGCGGCGCGTACACGACCACGGCGCGGGTACCGGAGCCGGTGATACAGGCGTTGCCGATCCAACTGTCGGTGTCGAACCCGGGCTCGGACAGAGAAGCGACGGTCTTCCAGGCGTAGCCCTCGGCCCTCGCCGCGGTGAGGATGTGGAAGCCGGTGGCGTCTCCGCTGGTCGCCACCGCCCTGTCGGTGGACGTGCGGTAGTCGGCGCCGAGCAGCTCGGTGCGCTTGTCCTCGGGGATCGCTGCCGCCGGCGGTCCGCCCGCCCGGTCGGCGGCCGGACTCCGGCGGTCGGCGGTGGCCGCGGACGCGGGACCGGTCCAGCTGCCCAACAGGCCGGCGGGCAGGGCCACCGCGAGGGCGAAGGCCACCGAGGCGGCCCGTAACGATGTGAAGGGTCTCAAGATGCCTCCCGTGTCGGGGCCGGGCTCGTGGACGTGATCACCGGCTCCTCGGGCATCTCGACACCGCCGGGCCCGGCAGGCTGCTGCCTGCCGACTGCTGCCCGTGGCTGCCCGGCTGCGGGCCGGGCGGTATCCGAGGTGGCACCTCGCTGAAGTCGCCCGGCCCTGTGACCTTCAGCGCGTTCAAGCGGCCTGCCGGCTCAGTACGGTTGTTCGTGACCTCGTGGGGCACGTGCACGCCCGGCAGCGCGCCGGCGGGTGTCCGGCGTCTCAGTTGAGGATCTTCTGGGACGCGTTGTCGTTCTTCAGGGTGGCGCTGAGGTTCCTGTTGTTCCCGGCTCCGATGGTGTCCGACGGACCCGAATAGCCCGAGTTGTAGTACACGCGGACGTCGGCGGTCAGGTTGTTGCCGACCGCGGCCGCGTTGTTCTTGACCCGCTGTCCCTTGCCGCTGGTGGACTGGCAGGAACTCGTCCCGTTGCTCAGCGAGTACAGCAGTGACCGGCGGTCGAACACGTAGTGGACGTTGATGCCGTCGCCGGCGTAGTAGCCGGCGTAGTTCGAGATGTTGATGTTGGAGATGAAGCAGGAGCTGCTCCAGTAGCCGTTCCCGCCCGAGTTGTAATTGAGCATCACGCAGCGATTGTTGCCGCTGGAGCTGCATCTGTCGGAGCGGTAGGTGTCCACCGCCCACGCGTTGGCGGGGAAGGCCAGCCCCAGCGTGGTGGCGGTGAGAGCGCCGAGGGTGATGACGGATGCCTGCCGCCGAGTACGTGCGATGCGCCCGCGAGAGTCTGCCATGTCAGCTGTACGCAGCCGCGTTCTGGACGACCTGGTCATTCTTCTCCTTCTGTTCGTCAAGAGCGGGTCGTTGCCTGCCTATCTCTTCCTCCTGCATTTCTGTCTCGACCGAGAAGTACACGTTGACGAGGTCCGTGGACTTCTTGCACTCGACATCGGCGACAGCCTGGGAGATCTCGTCCTGCGCCGCTCCGTCCGCAGGCGCTGAGAATGCCTGGTCGATCGCCTCAAGGGGTGACGTGAAGCTGTAGCCCCTGGTCTGCATGCAGGCGGCCCACTCCTGATTGACCTGGATGGCCCTGGGGTCCTGCTTGAGCCGCTGGAAGGTGTCGACGTTGATCTTGCTGGCGAGTTCGTCGCCGAACTCGCCGATTATTCGGTCGGATTCGCCCCGGCAGCCGCCCTCTGGAATGTCCATGCCCTGGTAGTCCTGACCGGTCGGCGCGCTCTGCCCCTCGGAGACCGTCAGGTCGAAAACGTAGTTCGCCACCTCCCCTTCCGGCTCGTACGGGGTCCACTCCTCGACGGGCTCGGGCGGCTGGTAGCCGTGCTGCCTGGCCTCCCCCAGGTCGGTGATGCCGTACCGGCGCTTCATGTTGGCCGAGTTGTACTCGCCGGGCGGGTGGCTTCCGGGTGCCGGCGGCGCGAAGTCGAAGCCGAACCGGCCCATGCAATCGCGTTGCAGAGTGTTGTTCGCCTGCTGGATCGTGACCTGCTCGGGGTAGGTCTGGAGATACGCCTCGACCGGAAGCTTCAGGTCCTTGGCGAGACCGCTGTCGACGTCCGCCTGCGGCCAGGCGGTCTTGTCGACCGTCTCCGCGATGGAATTACCCGCTTCGACCTGCCCGCGCGGAGCGCCTTCGCTCTCCACGGCCTCGGCGCACGAGGCAAGGAAGGCAACGCACGATAAAACAAGCACACCTGTTCCGGGAGCGGCCCATCGGCCACTGCGCCGTCTTGCCCGGTCCCCTGTCGCCATATCTGCTCCTCGCACAAGAACCGCACAAATGCCGACCGGCAGTTGCGGAATGAAATCGCTCCCAGTGAACACTCCCCGGGATATTTCGACTATTGCCTCAAAAGGTAGCCGGGGGCTACCGGTCAGCATGCGGGCGAGAGGCGGAGGGGGCGGCGGTCACTGTCCGCCCGCGGCGCATGAGCGATTATCCGGATATGTGATGGTGTAGGGCATGCGTATCGGCAACGATGCGTATCACGTGTGATTCCGCACACACCCCGCACACCGCGCCATGCGTACGGAGCGGTGGCGGCGTTAGCCCTGTCGGGGTCAACTGCCGCCGGGATCGGGGCCTGCGGCCGAGGCCGGGCTTAGGTTCCCTTGTGGCGCGCGCGATCTTCGGGCAGGGGCTGATCCGAGCGGGTCGGTCCCCCGGCGTGAGTCGTCGGCGTGAGGTGACGTCGCGTGCCGCCGCCCGCGATGCCTGCCCGGCCCCCGACCCCTGGAGCCCCGCTTGTCCCACCTGCCCTCCGGCCCCCGCCACCGTGACGAGCGGGGTGTCCGGCCCACATCGAGCCCGGAAGGCCGCATCCGGGCTGCCTTTCCGTGCGTACAGCAGTACCTCGACGGGCTCATCGACCGCTTCTACGGGGTCCGGCACCCCATGCTCGACGCCTCGATGCGGACGCTCGTCGCCCGGGGGCGGCGCGATCCGCAGGAGTTCGCCCTGCCCCTGCTCGTCCACGCGGCGGTGCGGGGCAGTACCGAGCCCGCCGTGCCCGTCGCGGCGGTGCACGCGCTGTGGTGGCGGGCCGCCAATGCGCTCGACGACGCGGTCGACGGCGGCGGCGACGACGGCGACGCCGGTGCCGGTGCCGGTGCCGGTCCGCGGTCGTACGGGATGGCCGGGAGTGCCGCCCTGACCGCCACCCTGGAGTGCGGCTACGGACTGCCGCTGCGCGTGCTCGCCACCCTGCCGGTGCCCGAGGCCCTGCGCCGGGCGCTGACCGCCGACTACCTCGACGGCTGGACCGCCGCCTGCGACGGGCAGCTCGGCGACCTCCTCAACGAGCCGGACGCGGTGGGGCCCGACGAGGTGCGCGAGGTGTACCGGAAGAAGAGCGGCGCGGTCTACGCCATGGCCTGCGTGCTGGCCGCCCGGCTGGCGCACGGCGCCGGGGCGGCCGTGCCCGGTCCCCGGGCGGACGAGGTCGCGGCGTGGGGTGAGTTCGGCGAGGTCCTGGGGATCCTGGCGCAGCTCCGCAACGATCACGAGGACCTGCACGGCGGCACCGGGGAGGATCTGCGGAACGGGACCGCCACCTACCGCCTCGCGCAGCTGCTGCACCGGACGGACCGGGCCGCGGGGGACCGGGCCCGGCTGCTGCTCGGCCGGGCCGCCGACTCCGAACCCCACCACCGCGAGCTGACCGAGCTGCTCGGCTCCCCGGAGGTGCTGCGTCCCTGCAACCGCCTCCTGGCCGAACTGCGCCACCGCGCCCACGCCCTGCTGGACGTCCTGTCTCCCGCTTCCCCCTACACCGCCCTGCTGCGGGCCCGCGTCGACGCCGAGGCCCGGCCCCTCGATCCACGTG